>DATKPS010000023.1:0-24238 GCA_035524015.1 Candidatus Sulfotelmatobacter sp. | reverse complement strand
GAAGTCGCTCGTTGTGCTACGGCGCGGGACAGGGTCAACAGGCTAGCTAATAGAAAAATGCTGGCAACGGCTAGGTTCCTTCTCTCCATAAGTTCACCTTACGCGCCGCGGGGAAAATGTGGGCGCTCTCCGTGCGTTGGATGATGCCATCTCCAGGGCGGTTATTCCAGTTGGTTCCAGTTTCATTCGTAGCGCAGAGCGACCATGGGATCGACGCGCATGGCCCGCCGGGCCGGAATATAACAAGCGAGGAACGCTGCGGCGAACAAGGTGATGGAGACCACGAGGAAGGTCAGGGAATCTGTCTGCTGCACGCCAAAGAGGAATTTGGCAAAAAGAGACCCTGCGGCAACGGCGCCAAAAATTCCTAAAACAATGCCTGTCGCGGTCAAGCGCAGTCCTCGGCCAACCACCAGCCGAAAAATGTCGCGAGGACGCGCTCCCAGGGCGGAGCGAATGCCAATTTCGCCGGTGCGTCGTGCGACTTCGAAGGCCAGAAGCCCATAGAGTCCGACGCCGGTCAAGGTCAAAGCCAGGACACCAAAGATGGTAGTGAGCGCGGCAATGAGGCGATCGGGGTGGAGGGATTCGTCGAGGCTGGCGTTTCCTAGAAATCATCGGCATTGTCGCCGATTCCAAGTACAACGATTTGCGCGAAAGTCCACTGGAGTTCTTCTACATTCCCGGCACGCACGGCGACCTCGAAATTCGTGCGAATGTGCCCGTCGACGCATTAAGCAGCTCCATCCGCGACGTCATCTGCTTACTCGATCCTTCCGTCACGGTCACCAGCGTGAAAACTCTTCGCGATTATTGCTGCCTTCGACGAAGCGAAGATGCTTACCGATGGGATTCCTGTCTCCGAAAAAACGGCGAGCCATGGTGCGGTTGACGATGGCCACGTTGGTAGCTTGATAGGACGATGAATCGAGGTGGATATCATGTTCGGTGAACTCGCGGCCAGCGAGCAGAGGGATGCCCATAGTGGCGAAGTAGTCTGGAGAAACGCCGACAAAGCGCTCATTGGCAGATTCACCAGGCTTGAGAGTATAGCCCTCGACGATGACGTTGACGCCGACTTCCTTGCCGCTGATAGGAGTAAAGCTGGAGTAAGAAGCCGAGCGAACGCCTGGGAGTTGGCGGACGCGCGCAAGGAGCTGGCTGTAAAACGTGGCAACCTGCTGACGATTGCGCGAGGCGGAGTAACCGTCAAGAGAAACGAGGAGAACATGGTCACGAGCGAAACCGGGATCGAAGGTTTCGAGATTGACGAGGCTGCGCAGGAGCAGCCCGGCGCTGGCCACCAGCACCATGGAAAGCGCGACCTGGGCCACGACCAGCGCATTGCTAAGTCGGGAACGCCGTGACGAATGGCTCGACCCGCTTCCTTTAGCCTTGAGGTCGTCGGCAAGTTCGCGCCGTGTGACCGAGAGTGCGGGAACGAGTCCGCAAATGAGAATGGTGAGCGCCATCAGCAGGGCAGTGAAAAGGAGCAGTCGCCAGTTCAAGCCAGTGGACAGAACGACAGGAAGTTGCGCCGTGGAAAGCGAAGCAAGCAAGAGCGGACTGAGCCAGAAACTGGCAGCAAGGCCAGCCAGCGTTCCGGCCGCGCTTAGGAGAACGCTTTCAGTGAGGAGTTGACGAACCACGCGCGTGCGGCTGGCGCCGAGGGCAAGACGGACCACGATTTCACGCCTACGGGACATGCCGCGAGCCAAGAGCAAGTTGGCGAGATTGCCGCACGCGATTAGGAGGAGGAGCCCGACCACCGCTTGGAGAATGCGAGCGGGCAGTGAATATTTGTCACGAATGGAAGACAGCCCGCGGGCGGCGGGGGTGAGCAAGGTGCGGGAGAAACTTTCTTTCAGTTCGACTGCAGGTATCGCCGAAGACTTCACCGCTTCTTGCAGTAGAGGATCGAGGTTGATTTGGGTTTGAGCTAACGAAATGCCAGGCTTCAGACGGCCCAAAATCGAAACACCTTGGGTCTGCCAGTAGTCTTGCGTGGGCAGGTCGGTGGCGCCCAGAGGCATGTAGAAGTCGGGTGACTCGCCGACTTGCGTGCCAAAAAATCCATTAGGCGCGATTCCAACGATGGTATAGGACCGCTGCGGCACCGAGCCGGTGCGGGAAGCATCGGCCTGATCGCCGAATTGAATGACTTCTCCGATCGCGCGAGGATCGGAGTGAAATTCGCGCTTCCAGAAATTGAAGCTCAGGACGATAGTGGCATGGGCTCGCTCGTCGGCCTCCGTGAATAAGCGCCCGGAGAACGGACCAAGACCGAGTGCATCGAAATAATTTCCGGAGACGAGCAAGCCCTCGGCCACTGTGGTTCTGCCATTCATCGTGATGCCATAGGGTGCGACGCGAGAGAACGCCAGGATGTTGCTGAAGACGGCGGCTTTGTCGCGATAGAGGTAGAAGGTTTGTAATTCGGAGAGCTCGGCGGGGCCCATGGTGCCGGCGGAGTTGACCCAAACCAATTCGTCAGGATTTCGTACAGGAAGCTTGCGAAGGAGCAGCGGATCGAGGAGTGAAAAGATAGTGGCGTTGACGCCAATGCCGAGGGCGAGCGTGAGGATTGCGACGGCGGTGAAACCGGGGGATTTGCGAATTTGCCGCAGGGCGAAGCGGCAATCGGCGAGGATGGAGGAAAGCCAGCAGCCGAGGCGCTGTTCGCGGACTTGCTCTTTCACCTGCTCGATGCCGCCGAGTTCCATACGCGCGGCACGTTGCGCTTCGGCGGCGCTCATGCCAGCGCGAAGATTTTCGTCGGTAAGCATATCGAGATGCGCATGAACTTCCTGGTCCAGGTCGGCGTCCACACTCCGCGAGGAGAATAAATTCCGCAGGAAGCTTTGGAACTCAACGAAGAGTCGCGTGTGAACCTCCTTCACTGTGAGTGCAGACAGGATCGGGCTGACCAGTCTAACGACTGGCCGCTACACAAACTCTCATCGAGGCGAGCACGTCAATCCTCGCGTAACGCTTGCATCGGCTCGATCGACGCGGCTCTATGCGCGGGCAGCAGGGAAGCGAGCGAGCCAATCACTAACAATCCAATCGCCACTGCTGCGTAGGTAAGCAAATCGGTCGGCCGCACATCATACAGAAACTTGCTGAGCACTCGGCCCACGGCCAGAGCCAGCACGATTCCCGACGCGAGCCCAACCCCGATCAACATTGCGCCCTGGCGCAAAACCATTCCCGCCACGTTCTGACGCGTCGCTCCCAGCGCCATGCGTATCCCTATTTCATGCCGGCGATAACTCACCAGTTGCGCCAGCACCCCGTACAGTCCCGCCATCACCATCACGATCGCGAGCCCAGCGAATGCGCTCGTCAGATACAAACCCAGCCGCTGATTGAAAATGTTGTCGTCCACCACTTCCTGCATGGCTCTGAAACTGTCGAGTGCCAGATTGGGCGCCGCTTCGTGAAATACCGAACGCATCGTCGATGCCACCGGTAAATCGGCCCGCGTTCTCACCACGAAGTTGACCATGGTGCTCACCAGCGCTTGATAGAACAGCGAACTGGTCGGCACTTGCTGGTACGGAAGGTAGATCATCGGATCTGGCGTTCCGCCAACGGCGGAATCGACTTGATTGGCCAGCACGCCCACGATGGTGAACGGTCTTATCATTCCTGTGTCTTTCCCACCCAGATCGAGCTGTTGTTGCAGCGGATTTTCGTTCGGAAAGTATTTCTTGGCCAGCACCTCATTGATCACCGCGACTGCCGGTGCATCCGCCGAATCGTCCGCGTCGATCATGCGTCCTCGCAAGACGGGAGTGCGCATGGTCCGCGCATATTCGTCGCTCACCGCGGTAACTCTTGAGCTTGCTGTGTTCGCCGGATCCTTTGCGCGGCCCACAATTTCGAAGCTGGAGTGCAAATCGTCGTTCGACAGCGGCGGTGCACTGCTCAACGCCGCGCTCTCTATTCCCGGTGTGTGCCGAACGCGCTCTAGAACCGGAGCATAGATCAGCGTTGCCATCGACGCGGGCGCGTTCGTGGCGTTCTCCGACACAGCCATGGTCGCGAATCCCCCCGAATCCGCGGACACGGCGCTAAAGGTGGTTACCTGCGCTACTCCGAACCCCAACTGCGAGCGCTCCAGATTCCACAGCGTGCGGAACAGCAATCCCGCTCCGATCAGTAGCACTGTGGAAAGCGCCACTTCCCCCGCTACTAACCATCCACTCATGTGCCCGCGCACCGAATGTGCCCCAACGCTACGCGTACCCGCTTGCAATCCTGCTTGCGGGTCAGAGCGCGCCACCAACAACGCGGGCAGCAGCGATGACAGCAGCGTTGTTATTGCGGCGATCGCACCCAACGCCAACAAGAGAGGCCAATGGATGGCGATCGAATTACCTCTAGGAATTGTTCCCTCCGGCAGTTTGCGTATTCCCATCAGCGCAAATTCCGCCAGCAGGAACCCCACACCGCAACCCAACACGCTCAGCACCGCGCCTTCACCGAGCAGTTGCCGGATCAGCCGCAAACGGCTGGCGCCCAGCGCCGCACGCACCGCAAACTCCTGTTGCCGGCCCAGACAGCGTGCAATCAGCAGATTCGCCACGTTCGCGCAGGCAATCAGCAGCACCAGTGCGAGCGCTCCCAGCAGCGCCAGCAAAACTGGGCGCGCTTGCACCGTCAACAATTTCAGGTATGGACTCGCGCGCAAACCAAAGTTAGAAGAAGTGTTGTTCGGATTATCGTGGATGATGCGTTGCGCAACAATGTCCAGCTCCGCCTGAGCCTGCTCGACGGTAGCGTCTGGTCGCAGCTGGCCAATGATGGCGATGAAGTTGTAACCGCGGTCTTTGAGCATCTCCGGTGTCGGTTGTAGCGGAAACCACACGCCGCCCTTGGTCAGGTCCGGACCAGCTTCCTCCGGGAAACTCATCCTGTAGGGCATCACGCCGACAACGCTGTGCGCAACGCCGCCAATTCGCACCGATCGCCCGACAATATCCGGAGCCGCTTTGAACACATCCCGCCACACACCCTCCGACAGCATCACCACCTGAGGTCCGCCCGGTTCTCCTTCGGCCTCAGTGAACGTGCGACCCAACAACGGTTGTATCCCAAGCATGGGGAAAACATTGGGAGTAACACGAATGACACCGACGCTGTTCGTTACATCTTTGGTTTGCAGCACCGCGACGTCTTCCGCATAGGCACCGATGGCCTGGAAAGAGTGAGACTGCTCGCGAACGTCCCGATAATTCACCCAAGAGGTGTTGGAAAATTGCGGCTTGTCGGTCTTCAGACCCACATAGACCAGCCGCTCGGAATGTGCGTAAGGCAGGGGTCGCAGCAGTACGCTTTCCACCACTGTAAACAACGCTGCATTGGCGCCAATGCCCAGCGCCAAGGTAAGAATCGCGACGCAGGTGAATCCCGGGCTCTTTCGCAACTGGCGCAGAGCGAAGCGAGCATCCGAGTAAATGGAATGAAGCCATTGGCCGAGCCGTTGTTCGCGCACCTGCTCTTTGACTTGCTCGATTCCACCTAATTCGATATAGGCCGCGCGTTGCGCTTGTTCAGCGCTCATGCCGGCGCGAAGATTTTCGTCGGTAAGCATGTCGAGATGCGCATGAGCTTCCTGGTCCAGGTCGGCGTCCACATGGCCAGAGGCGACCAGGTTCCGGAAGAAGCTACGGATTGGTGCGAGCATGGGCATGCGAGCCTCCTTTACTTAGCTACCGAAGCCATCGGGCTGACCAGTCTGACGACTGGCACTACACCGCCTCAAGTCGTCCTACGACGCTTCCAAGGCCTGAGCAATGGCCCAGGATATGCGACTCCAGCGCTCGGTTTCGACCTCGAGTTGCTTGCGGCCGGTTTTGGTCAGGCGGTAATACTTCGCGCGGCGATTGTTTTCAGAGTCGCCCCAAAAAGAGGAAATCCAGCCTTCGTCCTCCATGCGGTGAAGGGCAGGGAACAGCGAGCCAGGTTTGACGAGGAAGGTGCCGGACGTGATTTGCTGCACTCTGCGAGAGATGCCCAGCCCATGAAGCTGGCCGGCAACGAGGGATTTCAGGATCAAGAGATCGAGAGTGCCTTGCAAAAGGGTAGTAGGTTCGGGGCTCAAGGCTGGCTCCTATCGAAAGCCTGTAGGAATGATACGAGGCCGACGTATAGAGAGTCAATAGGAAGGTGACGAATAACCCTCTATTGCAGTGGGACAACGGCGGAATGGCCCAGGGGGCTGTTGCTCTGTGGGCTAGTAAGAGTATGATTCCGTGCAAACCGGAGGTCCCGGGGCGGGACCGAGGAGGCGCTCATGACTTCTGCTGCTCCCAGCAAGGAAGCCGCGCGAGTGGCCGCGTTGAATCGGTACGCGATTTTAGACAGCGAACCCGAACAATCTTTTGATGACCTGGTGAGCCTGGCGGCCCACATTTGCCAGACACCCATAGCGATGCTATCTCTGGTGGATGATCACCGGCAATGGTTCAAGTCGAAGTACGGCGTGGAAATAAAGGAAACGCCGAAGGAAATATCTGTTTGCGCGCACGCCATCCAGCAGCGCGACTTGTTTATCGTGCCGGATCTGACCAAAGATGAACGATTCCGCGACAATCCTTTGGTGACTGGAGAATCGCACCTTCGCTTCTATGCCGGAGCGCCTTTGGTGAATGAAGATGGGTTTGCGTTGGGTACGCTTTGTGTGGTGGATAAGGAACCACGCGAACTGGATTCCGAGCAGAAAGAGGCCATCAGCGCGCTCGGTCGGTTGGCGCTGCGGCAGATGGAATTGCGCATGAATCTGCAATTGCTGAAGGATGCGTTGAACGATCGGACCCGGGAGGAACACGCGCGGGAGCTGGAATTGAAGAGGTTGGAAGAGAAGTTGGTGCGGGTGTTGGGGCTGAAGATTTAATCGCCAAAGAGAATGAGGCAAACCGGGCTCCGGCGACAGTGCTGAAGCCCGGTTCGTGTTTAGGGTCGATTAACTTTGAGTGCTGTGGCAGCAGGTGGAATTGCTTCCACAGCAGTTCCTGCCGTCCTTGGAGTTGCAGGCCATAGCGTCTTTGCCGCAGCAGGATTTCTCGCCCTTGCCACAGCAACCCTTGCCGTTTTTCGCGGCGCATTGCTTGGCATCCTTCCCGGAGCAACAGTTCATGGCGGACTTATTGTCTTTCTGGTTGTTGCAGCAAGTCATGTCTTTGCCTTGACAACAAGACATGGCCTTGCCGGAGTCGGCCTGATCACCCTGGTTTTTCTGATGATCGCAGCAGGCGCAAGCGGCTTTAGCCGCAGGAGCGGTGGGCTGCGGCGCGGAAGTCTGTTGCGACATTGCCGGGAGCCAAGGAGCCAGCGAGAGAATTGCGAGAATTGCAGTCATTCGAAGTTTCATTTCATCACCTTTAAGAGTTTTTGTTTGGTTAGAGAAGTGGGAAACGCGTCCCACGCGGGCGCAGGTCAAGGTTGAACTAAGGGAGGAAGGAGGCAAACTCAGAGGCGCAGAACCGTAAAGGAGGAGCCCGGCATGCCTGGAGAATCGGTGCTTAGCTGCCCTGCTACATACTCACTTTCGGAAAGCAACGGCTGCGAGTTAGGGAGAAACGCGAATCCGCCGTCACCGTGAGAGAAGTCGTTGAGGAGGGGAGGGAGTCCCGCAGGCGTGTGGTGGGAAATGGAGCAGCAATTGGGAAAGGGCAAGGAATGATGAGAGCAGGGAGAAGGACTCGAAGCAGGAACCGTGGCTGGATGGCTCTCGCGTGGGCAGCAGTTGTGGCGCGTAGGGGAAGGTTCAGGTTGGTAGGCAGGTGAAGCTCCTGCCAGCACCACAACTGCCGCCCGAGAGTGTTGGCTTTGACACTCCAAATTGAGCTGGTTGACGGTCCAGCTCAGGAGCGCGACGATCAAGACCACCCCAAAAGACCGTCTAGCCATTACGGGATCAGTGTGCATCCGGGGGGACAAGGTGCGCTGTGACAGGGGTCACGCTCGGATGTTTGAATAAGGAATTTTTCAACCGGCTGCGAAGTGGGTATGCTAGCTCGCTATGGCCCCTAACCATCTAGTGACGAAGTTGCTGATTTTTCTGACGCTTGGACTGATTCTGATGGGTGCTCCGCGAAGAACCGTGGCGCAGGTGCACAAGAGTTGTCCCGAAGGCGTTACTTTGAAAGCGAGCGCGGGGATGGCCGCGCAAGGATCGCTGATTTTGACCGAGGTTTTGCTACCCAAGGCAGCAACATCGAAATTCAGCAGCCAATGGGATGGCCACGACGTGCCGTTGTGGCGGGAAGGTCCCACGTCAGGCGCGCTGCACGGATTGTTGGGTATCGATCTGGAGAAAGCGCCAGGAACGTACGAGTGGACCGTCTCCTGGCTGGGAGCGAGCGGCGAGGCCGAGTCGTGTGCTGTGACCATTATCGTGCGCGCAGGAAAATTCCCGACCGAGCGGCTGAAGGTGGATCCGCAATTTGTGCAGCCGAATCCAGAGCAGGAAAAGCAGGCCGAAGAAGATTCGAAGAAAATCCACGCGATCTACGACACGGTGACGCCGGAACGTTTGTGGCAAGGGAAGTTTCGGTTGCCGCTGAAAAACGTGACTACCGGGGGAAATTTCGGGAGGCGCCGAGTTTTGAATGGAGAGGCACGATCGCCGCACTCTGGGGTGGACTTCCCGGCGGCAGCGGGCACGGCGGTTTTCGCGTCGCAGTCCGGGAAGGTGGTTTTGGCAGAAGGGCTGTACTACTCGGGGAACACCGTGGTGATTGACCACGGCTACGGGATTTACACCATGTATGCGCACCTCTCGAAGATCGGCGTGCAAGCCGGACAGATGGTGAAGGCCGGCGAGGAACTTGGGAAAGTGGGAGCGACCGGACGGGTAACCGGCCCGCACTTGCATTGGGGCTTAACCATCAACCACGCGCGCGTGAACGCCATGCAGATCGCGCAGCGGCAGCCCTGACAGTGTGCGGAAAAGTCGCACGAGTCTTCAGCGTGGGGGTTGAAGCTCTCGTCTTCTACAGCCGCCCCGGTTACTTCAAATAAGTACGCACAATTTCGATGAGATCTTCGGCCGCTTCCGCCGAGGATTTTGTTTTTCGGGGCATGTGATTCAGGATGTGATCCTCCATCAACTCGCCCATGAGGCCGTTGATCGCGCCGCGCGCGGCGGCCAGGCGTTGGAGCACCTCCGCGCAATGGGCATCCTCTTCGAGCGCACGCAGCGCCGATTCCAGCTGGCCGATGACCTTTTTGGTGCGGGAAATAAGCTCGAGTTTTTCGCGTGATATGTGTGACATTTTATTGACTACCCTAGGGGGGTATGGTATCAAGAGAACAGATTCGCGGCAAGCTCCGAAGCCGACCGCCGTATGCTATGGCAAAAAGCGGCAGCGCGCCAAGGAAAAGCCCGAAAAACCAGCAAGAGAAAGGAGGGGCGATGTTACAGGTTATTCATCAAAAAGGAGGAGCCCCTCGGGCATCCTCGATTTACTGCCGCTGGATCCGTGAGACACGGAAGGATGGCGAGCATCTGGTGGCCGTGTGGATGGACAGTGAGATGCGCTGTTTCGAGCGGGAATTTACGCCGGATGCGGTGGAGCAACTGCTGCAGGAAGATGCGCTGGAAGAGCCTGGTGGCTGGATCTTGGCGCGGTCCTCGAGAAAAGCGGGAAGCTGAGTCAATCCATCGAGCGGAGATAAAACGCAAGTGGCGAGGGCAGGGGCTTACAGCATTTGTGCGTCGATAGCCTTATGGCTGTGCGCTTGGACCTGTCTCGGCTTGATGGGTACCCCGCTGCTGCACGCGCAGGATAATCCGACCGCCCCTACCACCACAGGACAACCCGACGTTCCGCCCCAGGAGGCCCCGGCAGACACCGGGGATGCCGGCAGCCAGGAATTGTTGACGATGTTCCCGCACACGGAATGGGACCGCATCTGGCTTTCTGGCCAAGCCAACTGGATTTCGCAATATCATCCGAGCTTCCCCTCGCCTTATCAGGGAGCGCATAGTCTTTCACCGGAAGCGCAGGATGCCACGTCGCGCGTCTTGACGCTTTTTACGGGATTGCGCTTGACGGACACAACCGAGTTTTTGTGCGATGTGCAGGAAACCGGCGGCAATGGACTGGGCCAAGCTCTGGGAGTGGCTGGTTTCTTCAACCTCGACGTGGTGCGCAACCCCAGCCTGAGCAAGGCGCCGTATATCGCGCGGTTGATGTGGCACCAGATTATTCCGTTGAGCAGAACGAGGATTGTGGCGGTGCGCAACCCGTTTTCCTTGTTTCCGGAGCTGCCGGAACGGCGGTTGGAATTGCGGTTCGGGAAAATGAGTATGGCGGATTTCTTCGACGTGAACTCCTACGGGAGCGACAGCAATTTCCAGTTCATGAACTGGACCGTGGACAACAATGGGGCGTACGATTACGCCGCGGATACCCGCGGCTTCACCTACGCGGCCATGCTGGAGTATCACGATCACAACTATATAGTGCGATTCGCAGAAGCGTTGATGCCCAAGATCGCGAACGGCATCGATCTGGAAGGCAACCTGTCCCTGGCACGCTCGGAAAACCTGGAGTTCGAGCTGCACGGACAGGTGCTTAAAAGGGTGTTGAAGAATCAGGAAGGGGTCATTCGCATCCTGAACTACGTGAACCATGCGAACATGGGCGATTACAGGCAGCAGATTAATGAATGGCTGCAGAATCACAACACCCCAGTTCCGGAAATCGCGGACCATCCGCTACAAACCACGGTGAAATACGGTTTCGGTGTCAACTTCGAGCAGCCTCTGACGAACTGGATCGGCGTGTTTGGGCGCTGGGGCTGGAACGAAGGACAGCACGAGTCGTATGCGTATACCGAAGTGGATCAGACGTGGGAGGTTGGCGTCGGCGGAAATGGGGGGCGTTGGGGGCGCCCTGCGGACCACATGGGGTTCGCATTTGTCAGCAACGGGATTAGCCACGACCACGCTCTCTATCTCGGATATGGCGGATTGGGTTTTCTATTGGGCGATGGAAAGCTCAATTATGGGCGCGAAAACATTCTGGAAACCTACTACACATTGCATGTGTGGCGGGGGATCTACCCTGCCTTTGACCTGCAATACCTGACCGATCCGGGCTATAACCGCGACCGCGGTCCCGTGATCGTGCCCAGCCTGCGGCTACATTTGGAGTTCTAGGGCCCGCTGTTGAAGCGGCAGCTAACTAATGAGTGGTTGCGGCCTGCTCGTGGTGAGCCTCGGCGATACGCGCGCGCGTCGTTTTCACAATGCTAGCAAAGCGCCGAGTGAGCTCGCGGATGCGGTCGGGCTTGTGCAGCAGCATGGATTCGTTGGGGATGAGTTCCTTGCCCACGCTTAGGCCGGAAGCGCCGGCCAAGAGATAGTGGGCAGCGTTTTGCTGGGTGACGCCGCCGCCGGGAATCAGCCGGATTTGCGGGAACGGACGGAGGAGTGAGCGGATATACGCTTCTCCACCGAGCAGTGAGCACGGATAGACCTTCACAAAATCGGAGCCATGCCTCCAGGCGGTGTAAATCTCGGTGGGCGTGAGCGCGCCGCTCATCATGATCACGTTAGGAGTTTCCGCCACCAATTGGACCGTGGGCACGTCAAGCGCGGGGTTGGTGATGAACTTTGCGCCCGCTTTGATACATTCGCGCGCGGTGATGGCATCCATAACCGTGCCGGCGCCGATAATCTCGTTGGGCAGGGTTTTGCAGATTTCCCGGATCACCTCGAGAGCTCCCGGGACGGTCATAGTGACTTCGATGATGGGAATGCCGCCACGCGCCACTTCCTGAACGGCAAAAAGGGCATCTTCCGCCGAAGAGGTGCGAATGACCGGGACAATGGCGACTTCTTCGACACGGGTCCGTAATTGTTCTTTGTTCATGACCGGAGGACTCCCTGGGGATCCACTTGAACCATCGAGGTGGTGGCCAAGATTTGCTTCTGTCAGCATTATAGTGATTGCGGCAAGAATTTCCAGATGGGGTCAAAGTGAAGCGCGTAGTGCTAGACTTGGCGAAGAAAGGCGACTCTTATGGCGAACAAGAAGAAACCAAGCAAACGAAGCGTGCGCAAAAGCAGCATATACAAAGTGAAAAGCAAAGCCGCGAACAAAAATAAAGCCGCAAAGAAAAAGAAAGTTGTGGCTAAGGCTAAAACCAAAGCTCCGAAGCGCAGGGTACGTGGTCAGGCGAATGCTGGGGAACTGGTGTCGTACGAATCGCGCGGGCTAGGGGCTCGTACGGGGGGCCAAGCGGGCGACACGCAAGGGCTGGCGGCCAGACCGGACGTGGACTCGGAGAGCGTAGAAGAACTCCTGGAGGAAGGGCAGTCATTCGAAGCGGAAGTGGTTAGCGGGGTGGAGAGCGCGCCGGATCCCGACCAGGGTGAAGTGCGGACCCGGCAAGTGCCCGAGAACGATGTGCCGGAGGAGTATCAGGAGGAAGACTGAGTGGCCGGGTGCAGTAGCCGTAAGGCGCGGTGAAGGAGCGTATGCATATCGGGATCATCTCAGACACGCATGGTCTGTTACGGCCCGAAGCCGAGCATGCGCTGGCTGGGGTAGACCTGATCGTCCACGCTGGTGACGTGGGGAGTCCCGAAGTTTTGAGCCGACTGAAGCAGATTGCGCCAGTGTTTGCGGTCCGGGGCAACGTGGATACGGAGGCGTGGGCCCAGCAATTGCCCGAAACCACCACAGTGACGGCCAACGGCGCGAGTTTCTACGTGTTGCACAATCTGCAGGAATTGGACCTGCGGCCGGACGCTGCAGGATTCGATTTTGTCATCAGCGGACATACGCACCAAGCGGAACAACTGGAGAAAAACGGGGTCCTGTTCATCAATCCGGGGAGCGCAGGGCCACGGCGGTTTCATCTGCCCGTAACACTGGCGCGGCTTGATTTGGGGACACGCCCGTGGAAAGCGCAACTTGTTGAACTTCTTCGCTGAGTGGAAACACGCGACCAGATAGATGTGGAGCAGTTGCGGGGTTAGGCGCAATCTCTGGCGCAATTTGACGCGCAGGGTGTATCTGCCTCGAAACGCCAAAGAGGAACAACCCTATTTGCAATTGATTACGGAGGACGTGCGCATGGCGTATCGCGTGCTGTCGTGTACTTTGGGTGTGCGCCCACCCCCATCGAATCGAAAGCGGCCCGCCTCCTATCCCTTGGAGTTCGCGCCACCCAGTTTGGGGGGTAAGATGAAGCCCTATCGGGAAATTGCGGCGCTGTCTGTTCTGCAAGTTCTGTGTTTTCTGCTTCTTACTCACTTGGAGCCAGACTTCTTTCTGCTCCATTTCTATCAAACCATTGTTTACCTGGCGATTCTGATCATGCTGTTCTACATGGAAGACCGTTGGGCCTATATGATTGGCATGGTGGCTCCGGCCATGTGGCTGCTGATGATCTTTGCTAGTGGGCTCCTGGGGGGTGCGGCGCGGCAAGTGCTGCAAGTCACCCTGGGGCATGGCCCGACCAATGCGGTCAGCTTCCTGGCCGCGATTTCTGCAGTGCTCAGCGTGCTGATGATTGCCGCTTGTGGTCGGCGCTGGGTGAAAGAGTACGCCGGACTTGGGAAGTCAGTCAGCACGTTCGCGGTGACCCTCGGAATCGTAGCGGTGTATTATGGGATTCTGGTGGTGTGGTTCTGGCACATGATTCCGCTTTCGGCGGCGCAAAACTGAGCGCTGGTGGGCTTTACGGTGTAACTGACCATTAACACTTCACTACGCCGAAACGCATTTTTTCGCGTGAGGTACTAGCGTACCGTATCGGAAGGCTGTAGATTAGTACGGCTCAGCTATTGTCGGGAGCAAGGCTTCCGAACAGAATGGTTCGTCACGCTGGTGGCATGAGTCCCCTAAGAACTCAGGCACTTGCCCCGTGCCTGACATGCGCAGCGGTGAGTAGGCCGGCAAGCGAAGGCGGACCCGGTAGAGCTGAGGAGAAGGTCCCCATGGGCGTTTTACATTTTCGATATAGGGAGCGCCGCCGGACGGTACGGGTACCCTTGGCATTGCCGATTATCGTGCATGGCCAAAACGATATAGGCGAGAAATTTTGCGTGCGGGCGACGACACGCTCCATCAATAAGCAGGGCGCGCTGCTGGCGATGGACGAAATGGTCGTTCCGGGGCAACCCCTGCTGATTGTGAACGAAAATACCAGCCGATCCGCAGAAGTGCGTGTGGCCCATGTACGCCGGGAGCGCGACGGCAAGCTGCATGTAGGGCTGGAATTTGTGAACCCCGATTTGAATTTCTGGATGATGACCTTCCCGCTACCGGGGGCACGGCCGTTGCGTCGCGCCAACGGCACGACCGGGGGCAAGGGCTAGTACACTTCGGCCGAAGCCAACGTTGTATTCCCGTTCTTGGTTGATTCTTTCAAAACGAAGGAAGCTCCGTTTCCTCTGAGGGCCTCAGCGGTGAGGTCTTAACGATCAACCCCTTTTACTGCGAACTTCGCCCTCGTTTCTTGCGTTTCCGTGGTTTCCTTTGGATCGAGATCCGCTTCTTGGCATGCGGACTTAGAGATTGGCGCTTGGCTGTCGGTAGCTTCGCGGAGATCAGTTCATAAGATTTGCGGAGCAGAGCAGTTACCTCTGTCTGTGATAGTGCTTCCGGAGATTCGATGGAAATCCATTTCGCTCGCGCCAAATAGGGCGCTGGAATGATTCCGGGACGCTCGGTGAGTTCGACAAAGGCTTCCGGATCCGCTTTGATGGTGAGCCAGACGCGCGCGGGCTCCAAAGGCGCTACGGCGAACATTTTGCCGCCTACCTTGAAGACCAAGTCGTCTTCCCATTGAATTTGCTCGGTGGCCCCGGGAAACGCGATGCAAATCTTGCGAAGCTGTTCGATATTCATGGTGCGATTCCGTCGTAAGGCGAGAGGACGTAAGTTTAACGCGGACTTTTACGGCGCGGAAGAAAAATGCGATTAGGATAAGGGGTTGTCACAGGAGAGGACATGAACAGGAATGTGCCGGTGTGGGGCGTCGCAGTGTTGCTAGCGGGAGCGGCCTCGCTGGCGCAGGAGCATGCGGCAAAGCGCGAGCCGCTGACCTTCCCGATCGATTGCTCGGGAGGGGACTGCCCGCTGCTTAAAGGCGCCCCCCAGACCAGCGGGATGCGCGGAGGTTCGGCGCGGCTGAAACCGGGCGAGAGTGTGGGCTGGCACTCCACGGGACAGAACGAAGAGGCACTGACCATCCTGCGGGGCAGCGGGGTCGCGAATATCGAGGGACATGCGGATGTACCGCTGCACGCCAATATGGTTGCTTATATTCCCCCGGCAACACGGCACAATGTCACGAACACAGGAAACGAAGTGCTGGAGTATGTGTGGATCGTGGCCCCGGTGGCAGCGAAATAACAAACAGCGCGGAAACCGTGCCGCGCGATGCGAAAGAGGTTCGGCAATGAGCGACTCACCATCCTTTCCCTACCAGACTCGGTTGAACATTTTCTACCAGCCGCTGGAAATCGTCGACGAGAAGAAGCTGGCGGAGGAGTGCCAGTTTCGCTGGTACAACCAGACGCTCTGCCAAGTGAATGGATCAGTGGTGCGGTTGGGTGTGTTCCAGGGGGAATACCACTGGCACAAACATGACGAGGACGATGAGTTTTTCTATGTGGTCGAGGGGGAGTTGCTTATCGACCTGGAAGGGCGCACGGTAAGCCTGGAGCCCCGGCAAGGTTTCGTAGTGCCCAAGGGCGTGCTACACCGCACACGAGCGCCGCAACGCACGGTGGTGTTAATGGTGGAAAACATGGGGATCATTCCGACGGGCAACTAGAGCGTGCCGCTACTCACCTTTTTCGTAGGGTAGGCCTTTGTCGGCCCAATCGACGGCGAAGCTGGTGGGAAGGATCAACACACGCAGCTTGCTAAAGCCCATGTCGTGAAGCGTGGTGAAAGCGGGGCGCAAATTCGGGCAGTGATCCAGCGGACAGCAGCCACAGTAGATCACCAGATTGGTAGAACGCGGCAGGGGCTCGGCCCACTTTTTGATTTCCGCCAAGCCTTCCGGACGTCCGCCGGACCCGTGATATTGCGCGCCCTTGATGTGCCCCGCGCTGTAAAGCCGCTGGAAACCTACGAACAATATGGTGAGCTTCGATTTTCCGCCCGCCAGTTCCTTGGCAAAATCCGCGGATTGCACGGTTTGTCCAGCAGTCCAGGGATCGCCCGAATTCTGCGCATTCGTGGCCGGCAGGGTCAGCAGAGCTAGAGACAAGCACAACAGGAGAAACGAAAAAAGTAGACGGCGTGAAGGCATGGGAACGCTCCCGTGAATCAGGTTAAAACCATTCTAGCGCGAAGCAGGGCTTACTCCGGGTGTTTTGCCTCGACACGAACAAAGCGCAGTGGCTGCTCGAAGCCTTCCGCGTAAATCGACAGGTACGGATATTGATACGAGAAGTGCGTAGCGGCTTGTAATGCTTTCAGGTACGTGTCTTCCTGCTTGCTGATGTTGTTATCCATGCAAGCCATGCGCGTGGAAGCCAGTGCGCCCATTTTTAGGATGTCTCCAGCGACCGTGACAGAGCCGGTGAAGCGGTTACAGGACCCATCTCCGGCCACACGGCCCACGTCGGGAAAGGCGAGCGTGGGTTTGGAACCACGCACGACGGGAGTACCCGCCAGGTCCACGAGCTGCCACTCCGAGCCGGGAAGAGAAAGCGGCTTGGTGGCGTCTTTGGGCAGTTTCGTGTCCGATTTATGGGCAGCACAGGAAGCGACCAGGAACAAGCTAAGACTGAGCAACAAAACAGAAAACCATTTCAATGGACTTTCTCCCCAGCCGGCCGTTTCAAGCGGTCTTTTTGCCGACAATCAAGCGGTACACGAAGAGGATCAAAACGGCGCCGAGGATGGACATGATGAAGCCGGCGGATTGCCCTTCGCGATACCAGCCTACCAAACGTCCCAGATAGCTGGCGACGAAAGAGCCAGCCACACCCAGGACCATAGTGATGATCCACCCGCCGGGATCTTTGCCGGGCATCAACAGCTTGGCGATGGCGCCGACGATCAAGCCGATGAATAAGGTCCACAAAAGGCTGAACATGGAAAGAACTCCTTTCTTAACGCTGATCGCGGAGCGGTGAATTGGCCAAGCCTACGCGGCAGCATGCCGAACGAGCTGCAGAAACACGCGGACGGAGAAACGGTTCCAGACCAAGCTAGGGCGGAAGATTGTGCGCGGCAGGAATATAAGCCAGAGCGAGCGCGAAGCGCAAGGGGTGGATCGCCGTGCTGGGAAGTCCAACTAGTTCGATTCCGCCGGACGATTATCAAAAACTTGGTAGGTTGTCGGGATTCCAAAGTCGTTGGCATCGGGCTCTTCTCGCACAATGTCTTGAAGTTCACGAGCCCACATGCCCAGGCGCGGGTCGGCCCCTTTTACGGCAATATCCAGTCCCAGCTCTGGAGAGTGCAGCACTTCTTTCCCGGTAACCAGCGGTTCGTGTTTGTGAGCGGCGCCTCTCACAAACGTGGTGGTTTCACGAGTAGCGAGCACTTGGAGACCGTATTTAGTGCTCTCACCCAATGGCGTGGTCTTGATGGTGAAACTCGGCGGATAGGTTCCGTCACCCGGAGGGTCCTCATAGCTCACTACGCTTAGCTCATCAATGCGGCAACTTTTTGTTTGCGGGTAACAAGTGGTGCGCGTTCCCGCTTTTCGATCGACAACGAAGAATTGGCCGCGTGGCTCAAAGTTCGCTGGTCCGTAAATCATACGACGCGACTCATAATACACACGCCCCAAGGAATCCCGCGCGACCATCCGCACCTGCGTGAACTGGACCTTCGTGTGCGCGTTGCCTTCAGGGACATGTGCTTCGAGCATTTTCGCGGAAAATGGCTGCCTGGGTTTTGGAGAGACGTGCATATCATCAATCACGACATTGGGACCCAGTATTTGCAGGGGCTCAGGAGGTTCGCCAGGGAAACGTTCCTGCGCTCGCACTTCATTGACAACTGTGAAGTCCGCTGGGATTTCAAAATATTGGGGGTCCGGTTGCTTTTGTGCGATTTCTTTGATTTCCGCTGTCGTGACAGTTTCTTTCTGGGAATCTTTGCGCTTACAAAAAACGTCCAAACCCATTTCGTTGGAGTGCCACAATTCCTTTTCATCCACCAGCCGGTTCGGATTGCCGAAGGCGTGGGCCACCAAAGTAGTAGTTTCGAGCGTGCCTTGAACCTCTAGGCCAGCTTGAGTTTTGATTCCCAGGTTTGTGACTTTTATCTCGGTGGCGCGAGGAAATTTGGCATCGCCCGGTGGTCCGGCGGGAGCATATGTCGGCAGTGCTTCGATCTTGCAAAGTTTTGACCGCGTCATACACACAGTTCGAGTGTGCTTCTGCGGATCGATGATGTAGAAGACGGAAGGCCGCTCTTCAGCTGCAGGGGAAATCCAGCCGTTTGGGTTTCGGAGGCCCGTCGCCCTGCGCGATTCATAATAGATTTTGCCGGCCGCGTTTCGCGCCAGCATCTCGAAAAATTGTACGCCCGCCCACGACCAGCTGTAATCGATTGAGCCCGTCAGCGGTGGTATCCAGCCAGACTGGTCCACACCCAAATATGGTGGTTTCAGCAATTCTGCTTCATACACCACGCTCCCTTCAATTCTGGCTGTGAATGGTTCATCCCCGATGGGCAAGATGTTCAGACCATCAATCTCGGCTTCCGGCGTTTCCACGCTAATGATGTGATTGGACTTGAAGGGTGGCTGTTCTTGCGCGAGAAGCGCAACGCTACAGGCCGCACTGCATGCCATTAGCGAGATTGCAGGGAGCGATAGGTATGCGTTCCTCACGGATACCCTCCGCATGCTCCGGAACACACTAGGGCGGACGCCGATTTTCGTCAAGACTGTGTGCTGATCGCTGGCGGGACTACTTCTTATCGGCGCGGGTGCGGATTAGCTTGGCGGAGGAAGTGCGCAGAGTCTCGGGAACGTTTTTGTTCATGGAGAGTTTTTTGAGGTCGGCGGCATTGAGCATCGGCAACATGTGCAGGGTTACATCCAGAGGACATTTGGCATTATTCATGAGGTTGCGCACAACGACATAGTTTTTGCGGAAGACGCGGTTGCCGGCGATCAGACGAAGGATTTCGTCGGTGAGACTGGCCATGGCCGCGAAGGCTTCCACTTCCTGGTCGGTGAGTCGCGGAGACTGCAACACCGCACGCTGCACAACTTTATTGGCGTCACGAATGAGTGTGCGCCGCGCGTCGGAGCCGCCTTTCATGGCGAACTGCACGCGCTGGGCCACGGTCATCTTCGCGATTTGCTGAAGCAAGGTTTGCCGGCGTTGTGGATCGGGTTCCGCTTCCGCGGCGGCGTCGGCCAGGTGCTTCAGGTCGTCGGAAACTTCGGTACTAGCCAATTCTTTCAAAGTGTTTTTTTGATCGGCGGTAAGGTGGGGTGAGCGCTCGAGTGCCGTCGCCAACGCGTGGGAAGCGGAGACACGGTCCAGTTCGTCCATCAAGTCTTGCACCTGCGAAGACGTGAGCACCGGAACCAACGGTACCAAATGTTCTCCGGGGCAGTTGCGATTCGCCAGCATGGCCTGAACGACTGTGGCATCCTTGCCTAGGTTTTTGCCAGCGTAAGAAAACAGTACAGGGAGCGCATTCTCGCGCTTCATGGCTTCGATGAAATATTCGGATGGCAAAGAAAGCAGAGCCTCGCCGGCGTGTTCGGCGACCATTTCGTCCGGATCGTGGCTCAAGACCGCGAGAATTTCGGCGCGTTCGGACGGAGGGATATGCGCGACGCCGGCTCCGCAAACGGCGAGCTTGCGTTCACGCGGCACGCGGCCATGCCGCAAATCTTCCAATACTTCAGGGCTTAGCGTCTCCACCGGATGCCTGCCTCAAATCGTCATGACTTAGCTTTATTGTACCGGACGAACCAGGTACTCCAAGGGGAGGCATAGTCTGTCCGTTCAATTCCAGCAACACCGCCCCGGAATCGGCGGCGGTGACTTCAAAGCCCTGCTCGGCAGAGAAATGAAGATTTTCTCCCGGATGTACCTCGTCGTAAAAGGCGACCCGGCCGTCCGCGAGAACCAGCAGGTGGGTAGCGGCACTGGCGGAAACGAAGAGATCGAGAGGGCCGGATGCGGACGGAGGTGGCTGATTTTTTTGCGGGGAGGGCACAGCGGTGGAGGTGAGCGCGACCGATGAGGCAGGCTGTAAGGAGGTGGGCGGCGGCGCGGAGGACTCAGGCAAGGCAGGCAAGGGCGGAGCGGGCGCACTGGCTGCAGGCGAGGGTTTGGTTCCACGGTGAACGGCGAAGTGTTTCCAGACGAAAATAGCGCCAACGACAATAGCGGCCAATACCAGGAGCGTGACCAGGATGGCCGCGACGGGCTTCCAGCGCGCGGGCGACTCGACTTTTTGTTTTTGTTCGGGTTGCTCGTTGGCGGCGACTTGCGCGCCGTGCGCCAGGTCATATTCGCCCAGCAGTACTTCCTCGTCTAAGCCGAGATAGCGGGCAATGGAACGGACAAAACCGCGATTGAAAACTCCGCCGGGAAGCTTTTCCCAGTCTTCATTTTCCAGCGCTTCCAAAAAGCGAGGACCAATGCGAGTGGCCGAGGTGATTTCTTGCAAAGTCACCTCGCGCAGTTCCCGTTCGCGTTTCAGCCGTTCTCCGAAAGTACCCCTGGCCATGCCCTCTGCTCGTAGTGAACCAGTGTAGCAGTAGTTGAGAGAATCGGATGTATTCGCCGCTACAGTTGAGGCTTATTTCGCCGCGTCATGCGCGGGATACATTCTCTGAAATTCGGGGTCGTCGTGCAGGATGGTCAGGTCGGGATCACGGCGGGCCCAAGTGGAATCTTTGAAGCCGGCTTCCCAGGCAGAACGCAGAGTATCGAGCGCTTCCTTCTTGCGGTTCAGCATGGCGTAGGTGCAAGCGGCATTGTAGAGAATGGACGCTTCGTTGGCACGCAAGGTCAACGCGAGTTGCAATTCTTTCAAAGAATCATCGACACGGCCGAGTTCGGCGTAATCCGTGGCCAACAGGATGCGGGCACGAGCATCTTCGGGCACTTGCTTCAGGTGATTCTCCAAGGCGGCCATACGGCGCATCAGTAAGTTGCGGTAGGCGTCCTTTTTCCCGAGAGCGCCGAGGGCATTGGCGATAGGAATATAGACGTTATAGTCTTCGCCACAGACTTCCAATGCGGTTTCCGTGGCGTCTTGTACTTCCTGATAGCGTCCGGCGGAGAACAGCGCGCGACAAAGCAGATAGTAAGCGCCTTCGCAATCGCGTTTGCGTTCTATGGCCTTTTGCACCATGCGCACGGCTTCATCGTGGAGATCGGTTGCGTACAAGACCCACGCTTGGCTGACTTGCACCTCGGGCAGATCCCAACGCAGCGCGACAGCCTTACCGGAAGCATTGCGCGCACGCTCGACCCAGATGGCATCGCGGCTGTAGTTGCAGTAAAACATCGCGCAAGCGTTGGCGCACGCGGCGTAGGCGAGAGCGAAGCTGGGATCCATGGCCACCGCGTTTTCGAACATTTGTAGCGCAAATTCCAAGTCCTGCCGCGTCTGACGGCGGGCATAGCGTTTTCCGCGCAGATACAAGTCGTAGGCCTGGAGGTTTTCGGTGGGTTTGACGGCGAGCGCTTCGAGTTCCTGCGGTGATAGCGTGACGCGTAAAGCTTCTGCGATTTTGCGCGCTATCTCGTCCTGAACTTCGAAGACGTCCTTCATCTCCCGGTCGTAACGCTCGCTCCACAGCGGAAAATCGGTGCCGGTATCGACCAGTTGCGTGGTGATGCGCAAACGATTGCCGGCGCGACGCAATGTGCCGGTCAAAACGTACGCCGCTTTCAGTTGCTGGCCGATCTGTCCCGGAGTGACCTGCTTATCGCGGAAAGTGAGGACCGTGGGGCGAGAAAACGTATTCAATCCGCGAATCTTGGAGAGTTCGGTAATGATGTCCTCGGTGATGCCGTCACGCAGATATTCGTCTTCGCGCACTCCGCTAAGATTTTCGAAGTACAGCACCGCGACCGACTTGGTGGCCGGTTTAGCGGGACCCGACCGGGTGTCGTGCAATTCCGCGGCGCGCTTGCTGCCGGATTCGAGGTCGCGCTTGAGTCGATTGAGATCGGTCTTCAGTTCGGTGGCGGATTGGCAACGCAGGCTGCGGTCTTTTTCGAGCAGCTTCGATAGGATGCGGCCAAATTCCGGCGGGAGCGAAGGATTGACTTCCAGGACCGGCTGAGGTTCGCGATTCAAGATAGCGTCAAAAACGATCGCGGAAGTGTCTCCGCGGAAGGGGAGAATGCCGGTGGCCATCTGGTAGAGTACGGTGCCGAGAGAAAATAAGTCGGTGCGAGCATCGACCAGCTGGCCGCGTGCCTGCTCGGGCGACATGTAAGAAACCGTGCCCACGGCCGCGCCCGGTGAAGTCAACTCGGCGCCGACCATCGTGTCCATACTAGAGGGGGTAGAACCGGGTTCGAGGATTTGCGAGTGATCGATTTTCGCCAGGCCGAAGTCCAGAATCTTGATTGGGCCACGATCGGTGAGAAACAGGTTGGCGGGTTTGATATCTCGATGAACGATGCCCTTGGCGTGCGCGGATTCAAGCGCGTCCGCGATCTGGATGGCGTAGGGCAGGAGCTTTTCCATGGGGAAGGGGTGACGGGTCATAACCTGGCTGAGCGTCTGCCCTTCCAGAAGTTCCATTACCAGGAAATTCTGCGAGCCCAATTGCTCAATCGCGTGGATGGTACAAATATTCGGATGGTTGAGGGCCGACGCGGCCCGCGCCTCACGCTGAAAACGTTCGATGAGTTGCGTATCCTGAGCCATGCCATCGGGAAGGAATTTCAGAGCAACACGGCGGCCCAGACGGGAATCTTCCGCTTCGTAGACCACACCCATGCCGCCACTGCCTAGCTTGCTTGTGATCTTGTACTGCGAAATAGTCTGACCAACCAGAGAGTCGGGCGAGGGCATAGGAGCTTCGATACTAGATGGGCCCCTTCCGACGGTCAAGCTGCGGACGCGAGTACGTGTTGATATGTCTACGTGGCGCCCTGTAACCTGCCTCTGCTGCATCTTTCAAAGGGAGGGCCAGGGATGGCGAGAAGGGTACGCCTGTACCACGTGGCGGTTGCGTGGGCTTTTGCGGGGCGCCTATACTGGCCGGGACTGGCAGGGGTAGGTGTGTACGCGCGAGTGGCTGAGGGTTCGTGAAGGTGGGAGTATTTCCAGCAAGCGGAGCAATGTGCTTTCGTGAGCCTTGACGAAATCAAGCAGTATCCAACCGTGGAACGCCGGCGCAATGCAGGCATGCCCGGGGAAAGACGGGAAGCGGGAGAAGTGGCGGTCTTCCAGGAGTTGGGGAAGGCGCTGACTTCGTCGTTGCAGCTCGACCAAGTGCTGCGAACGATCATGGAAAAGATCGACGAATTTCTGCGCCCGGACAACTGGTCACTGCTGTTGCTCGACGAGGCCAAGCAGGAACTGTATTTCGAATTGGCGGTGGGCAAAGCTTCGCAGGCGCTAAAAGATGTGCGCATCAAGCTGGGACAAGGTATCGCCGGGTGGGTGGCGCAACATGGCGAAGTGGTGATCGTCCCCGATACCACCAAGGACACCCGGTTCTTCGGCAAGGTTGACGAAAAAACCAAAATGGAGACGCGGTCGATTGTGGCCGTGCCGGTGAAGTTCCGCGACACCTGCCTGGGCGTCATCGAGTTGATTAATTGCGTAGGCGTCGACGGATTCGACCCGCGAGATTTGAAGCTGCTGGAAGCGCTGTCAGACTTTGCCGCGATTGCGCTGGAAAATGCGCGGCATGTGAAGCGCATCCACGAACTGACCATCAAGGACGATTGCACATCACTTTACAATGCGCGGCATATGGGCTTCATTTTAGATACGGAGATTTACCGTTCGCAGCGCTACAACTACGAATTTTCGATTGTGTTTATCGACCTGGACCATTTCAAGCAAGTGAACGATACCCACGGGCATTTGGTGGGTTCGCGGCTGCTGGCGGAAATGGGCGAGGCGCTCAAGACCAATTGCCGGTTAATTGATTTTGCGTTCCGCTACGGGGGCGACGAATTCGTCATTTTGCTGCCGCAAACCTCGAAAGAAAATGCCATCAATGTGGCCCGGCGTTTGCACAAATTGATTCGCGAATCGGTCTGGCTGAAGGAAGAAGGCCTGAATAT
>DATKPS010000022.1:0-19473 GCA_035524015.1 Candidatus Sulfotelmatobacter sp. | reverse complement strand
GTGAATCACCGGCTCGCCCTTTTCGCGCAGGAGCGCGGCGGTTTCGTTGAGTTTGAGGGTGGCGGACTCTCGCAGGGAACGCGCCAGTTGGCTTAGGCTCATAGATACACCTTTCCCGAAGCAGTGGAAGGAGGAGCGAGGCGCCACTGCGTGGACAAGGCTATGTTAAAGAGGGATGAAAGGCGAAGCTGTGACGGATTACCAGTCGCTGGACTATCTGGACGGGCAGGGGTTTCGCCGCGGTTGAATCGACGGTCCGGGGGAAGAAGCGGAAAAGCGAGGATTGGGGCGGGTAGCCAGCGGCGCGAAGAACGCCGGGCTAACAAGGCGGGCTACGGCTTGAGGGATTTTGGCCAGAAGGTGACGGTGACGGAGGTGGTCCAATTGGCTTGGGGAGCCGGCGCCAAGAGCGGAGCGTCCCACTTTTCGTACTGCAACAAACCAGTTAATTGAAGATCGTCGCGCACCCAGCGGTTCAGTGATACGGCGGCATCGTTGAGCGTCTCGCCATAAGGAATGAACCGGGGATCGACTTTGGCGTGGCGATAAGCGAACTGGAGAGTGTTTTTGGGAGTGAACCAGTAAGTGCTCCAGGCCTGGATGCCGGTACCTTCGCGTCCAATCCAATCGCCGATGAGATTATTCTGGTTGGTGTTGAGGTCGTGATAGAAGCCTTCCCAATAATCGAACTGTCCGTTGCGTGCGGGAGAAGAGGGAGGATCGGTGTTGACGCCTTCGAGGCGGAAGTCCAGCTTGGGGAGGAACGGCAGCCAAGCCAGATACAGGCCGGGACTCCAGGAGGCGCGGCGGGGCGCGTCGACGGGGCTGGGATCGTCGCGGGACATGAAATCGCCATAGAGGGTCATCCAGTTGCGCAGCCCGGGAATGCGGTAGGAAAAATCGAAGCCGCCGTTGCGTTCGCCGGGATTCTGCGAAGACGAATAGGAAGCCGATGATTGAAAGCTGAAATAGGTGTGAAACAGCGCGCCCAGGGTGAGCGCGCGGCCTTGCCCGGCAAACTCGCCGGTGCGCGAAAAACTGAGCTCCAGATTGCGAGTTAGTTTGAAACTGATTTTTTCACCATGAAGGAGCGGGTGCGGAGGACTCTCATTTCCCGAGAGCGTTCCGAGAAAGAAATCGAGTTTGGTCAGTCCGAGGTAGCGAAAAATCCACGGAAACTTGAAGGGCGCAATCTGGTTCAGGCGGGCCATGTAGATGGGCTCGGCATTATTGCTGAACGGGAAAGCCCCGCCGTAGTTCGGCGCCCACCATAAACTCTGCTTCCCAACGGAAAGGTTCCAGCCGGAAAGATCGAGGGCGGTGTAAGTGTCGAGCAAGGTGAACTGGTTGGTAGTGGCAATCGGCGCGGCGGGCTGCAATGGATTGTCGTCGGCCGACGCGATGACTTGGCGAACGGCCAAGGGGTAGGCGGGCGCGGAAGGAGCATGCTGAAACTCGCCACGAGAATAAATTGTGAATGAACCGGCGTCGGCGTATCCGGAATAGCCATCGTAGGTGTTGAAGCCTTGCTGATAAGGGCGGCCGTAGTTGTTGATGATGGTTTGACCGAAATGATAACTGTCGTTGAGTGGCGTTCCGCTGATTCCGGTCAATATCGAATACATGGATTCCAAACGAATCGAGGGTTCGTTGTGAGCGCCCTCGAGAACGGCCAGCTCCGGCAGGAATTCCTGGCGCAGGGTCGAGTAGAGACGCTGAGCCTCCGCGGAAGAGCCGGAGGGGTCTACGTCCAAATTGGAGGCAGCTTCCTCGAGCAGGAGGGCGCAGTTCATGCGCGCCCACGGCCGCATATCGCTGAATTCGGAGTGGATGTAGCCGAGAGCGGCCAGGCGCAACAGCGCCGGGTAGACCCAGCTGTCAAGTTCGACAAAAGGGGAACCGATATGCTTGGCGGAAGCGGGTGTTCGCTCCGGAGGATCCGCTGGGGCAGAGGTGGCCGCGGTGGTTGCCGAATCGCGGGAGGTATCGGGCTGTTGGGCCGGGAGTGAGGCGCGACCGGTTGCCAAGGTAAGGGCGCAAAGGAGCGCCAGTTGCGATAGTAGTTTGCTCATAGCGAGTTTTGAATAAAGGAGGATTTGTCCCGGGCGGCAAAAATGGCTTACGGGAAAGGAATGTTTGAGGGTTAAAGGGCCTGCGTGAAAATGGCTGACCGCGTCATCTTGTTGGCAAGAAGTGGAGCGGAGCGCTCCCGAATGTCTTGCTGCCGACAAGAGCGCCGTCTGCGTGCATGCTCACTGGTTCCGCGTCACTGGAATTCGATTTTCAATGCGGAGGGGCGCTGCAAGGGCTGATCTGGCGCCAGAACGAGCGGATCGCGTTTGGCGCGACGCTTGCGAACCAGCAACCCTGGAAAGAGGGAAACCGAGGCGGTGAGGAGCAACAGGCGCAGATCGGAAGAAAGCGAAGCGTTTTTCATGTACTTCAAATCAGCGCGAGCTTTCAGGGGTTTGATGCGCCGATCGTAGAAGCGGTCCAGTTCTTCGGGCAAAACATCTTTTAGGAGCTGCTCCTCGTGGCGGAACGCGAGGGTGGCAAAACCGGTGATGCCAGGACGGTAGTAGGCATCAGTTCCGGCGGCGTAGCGAGGCAGTTTGGGGCGTGGGCCCACCAGGCTCATTTCGCCGCGAAGCACATTGTAGAACTGAGGCAGTTCGTCGAGCTTCAGCCTACGGAGAATTTTGCCGATGGCCGTAACGCGCAGGTCGCCGTGGCGGGTGAGGCCGGGCCCGTGGCCCTGATGGGTGGTTTTCATAGTACGAAATTTAAATAGCGTGAAGAGCCGCCCGGCATAGCCCACGCGCTGCTGGCGGAAAAAGCCGGGGCCGCGCGAACTGGCGCGAATCAACAAATACACAAGAATTCCGGGAAAGAAAGCGGCCGCAAGCATAACCAACGACACGCTGACATCCAGAAAGCGCTTGCGAAAGGACTGGCTCCACGCTCCCGGCCTGACGAACGCGGCTTTACTGCGGAGGAGCCGCGGCTGATACGAATGCCTGACCTGCTGTTCCGCATAGGGTTGAAAACAGTTTTCTAAGGCGACAACTTCTTCCTCTTGCCCCATTCTCGACATGGACTTCCCCTTCGTATAGGAATTGGCTGGCGCAATGCGCGGCGGAGCGGATCGCGACTGCGCTCGAGGCGAATTAATGCTTTCGCTTCGGACATTCCCAGTGCGCTCGCCAAGGCACGGAAACGAGAAGGGGGGACAACGACCTGCTGCGAGAGGACAGAAATTCTTGGGTACCGGACAAGCCGACAAAGAGAGGAATGGAATTTGCGTTTTCCTTAATGGACGGCGATCACCGCGGCGGCAATGGCTGCCTGAGAGGCCACCAGCATCCAGTCGCGCATGGCCTTCGAGACGCCCCCGGACTGCAGCTTCACGGGAACGACGATGGCGTCGCCGGGCAGGGTGTGCATGGATTCGAAACTTTCGCCAAAACGGCGGAAGACGGAAGTGTGTCCGACGACCGAACCATCGGCGCGCACCAGCAAGGCGCGCTGGAGATCGGCGGTGGCGTTGCCGTTGCCCGCGGCGTGGATGTAGTCGCCCACGGTGGCGCCCTTACGATAAAGGAACGAGCTTTGATTGAAGACCGCGCCGACGACGCTGACTACCTGGCTGCGTGGGGGCACGATCACGCGATCCAGATCTTCGAGGGTAACGGGAGGAACGGCGGCAATGGTGGTGTCGCCGGGCTTCAGTTGCAGAACGATCCGGCCGGTGGCTTTGGCCAAGCGCAATTGCTGCAGCAAACCTCGCTGCGATTCGGTTTGCGCGGCGATGGCGGCGGCGTTCTCTGGGTTGGATCGCGTGTTGGCAATGGCTTTTTCGTTGATCTCCGCTTCCACGGTGCTGGCCACGCGGTCGAGCGAGGCCTGTTGCTCGCGGCGCGCGGATTCGCGGGTAAATTGCATGCCGTAGACGTAGGCATTTTCGGTGAAACCTCCGGCGCGCTTCAGGAGATCCCGCAGGGTTTCCCCTTGCTCAATGTGGTAAATGCCGGGGACGCGCACTTCTCCTTCCACGCGGACGAACATGGTTTGCCGTTTGACTGGGACGGAAATATCGTGCTGCGAAAAGATGGTGATCACGTCTCCGGGCTGCAGCTCGAGGTTACTGGCTGGGTCGCCCTCGAGGACTACTTTGCCCAGAGAGAAAGGAAGGAGCGTGGTGCTGAGATCAACCGGGTTGAGGCGCTGAATGACCGCGTAATCCCAATTGATTTCCGGAGCGTTCAGTTTGACGTCGGTGCGCAGGCGCCCTTCGCCGGCACGGCTTTCGGGGACGTGCGGAGAGGTACCCGGCATTTCCTGGGTTTCGGAGCGTTGTGCCTGCGGGACATTGATGCGCTCGGAGTTGCCGGGTTTGTCCTGGTTGTCGTACCGCTGATACTGGGTCATCGCGCCGACTACCAGCGCGTTTTGCGACTGCCAATAACCGCGGGTAAGCAGCATTTCTTTATCGGGAAGCAGGTCGTGGATTTTCATGCCCACATGCCAGGGATAGCGCCCGGGATTGGCCACATTGCCGCGCAGGGTAACGGCATTGTCGAAGCGCGGCACGACGGAAAGGATGCGCACAATGTCGCCGTCCTTAACCATTTCCTGCTGACCCTGGGAATCGAGCGGGAACTCCGCCACGCTGCGGACCTGACGCCGGTCGATTCTTTCGATAGTGGCGCTGGTGCCATCCGCCACGGTGCTGAGTCCGCCGGCTAATTCAATGACGCCGGCCAGGGTGGTATGGCCGTCCTTGAGCTCATAAATCGAGGGGGTGTTCACGCTACCTGAGACCGCGACTTGCGGTCCAGCCGGCGGGACATAGATGACGTCGCCGGGGAGCAGCGCCACGTCTCCGGACTTATCCCCTTTCAGGAGCAAGTCGTAGAGATCGATTTCGGTGATGACCTGGCCGTCACGCTTCAGCTGAATGTGGCGCATGGAACCTTGCGGCGCGGGCCCGCCAGCCGCAAAAATGGCGTTCACCAGCGTGCTGAGCGAGCTGATGGTGTAGGTGCCAGGGCGGCGCACCTGGCCCACAAAGAAAACGTTGATGGAGCGAAGCTTTCCGAGAGTGACGGAAAGTTCAAAGTTTTTGTAGATGCGCTCGATCTGGCTGCGAAACTGCGTATCGAGATTCGAAACACGCACGCCCGCTGCGGTGATGGAACCGACTTTGGGGACGAAAACCTGGCCGTTGCGATCGACAGTGACGCGCAGTTCGGCATTGATGGGGCCCCAGACGCGTACGAACAACTCGTCGCCCGGGCCGACCGCATAGTCCGCGGGTACGGGAACGTTTTCCAGAGGCGCAAAAGTGGTGGGCGCAGAGCGGAACAGGCTTGCGCCGTAGATGGGCAGTAATTTGCCCACGGAATCGGCGACCATCAGCTGGAATTCCGTGGGAGGTGGCGGCGGCTCCTGAGGAAGTGGAATCTGGTTGGTAGCGCGCCGGCCTCGTTCAACGGACGGCTCGGGACCGTACGGCGTGGACAGGTTCGAGGGAAGCTGTTCCTTGTTGGGGTTTTGCGAGCGGGCGTCAGGAGAAGGCCGGGCAGGCTGCGGGCAAGCCTGCGCTTCGGGATGGACCAGGCAATCGGGAGCGCCCTGGGGCTGCGTGGTGGATTGCTGCTGAGAACGAGTGGAGTCGCCGGTCTGCTCGTCGTCAGCGGGGTTGTCGGGCTCCTGCGCGCGGGAAGCGCCGGCGCAGAGAAGAAACAAAGAGAGCGCTAGAAATATAATTCGAGTATTCAAGGTAGAACGCCACCTCAAGTTTGGTTTTTTGTGTCGCGGCCTGCTTCCTCTGCAGTTGGCCATGGGGAGCGACAGGACATGGCGGGTGTTGCCTTCGTCAGCGGGGGGCGGCGCGGCGATGCATCCAAAAAGCGTGCCAGGCATACTGCGTCCACCAGTTGGCGGCGCGGCTCCAAGGCAGGCTGGATTCGCTTCGGTAGATGCGCCAGCAGGCGAGGGCGCTGGCAATGCGGTTGCCGTTGCGGCTCTGCTCGGACAGACGGTAGCGGCCAAGGTCTTCCGGTAAGCGGTGCCCAACATGGCCCTGCCGCAAAAGGCGAAGCCAGGCAACGAAATCTTCGTTCAGGCCTTGGTGGTCGGTAGGAAAGCGGAAAGCCGGCAATTTTTCACGGTCGATGACCACGGTCAAGCAACCAGCCCCGCGGCGGGTGTGCAGGCTGCGCAAGTCCAATTGGTCCGGGCCGGCAATCACCGCGCCGGCCTTCTTGCCGTCGCGGGAAAGATGGCGATAGTCGTGATAGATAAAGGTGTAGTCATTCGCTTTCATCCACGCCACGCAATTCTTTAATTTTTGCGGAAGCCACAGATCGTCGGCGTCCAGGAAGGCCACGTACTTTCCGCGAGCGCAGTCCAGGCCCTGGTTGCGAGCCTTAGCCGGACCAGTGCGTCCCGAGGTTCGCAGGACCACCAGGCGAGAATCCTGGGCCGCGGCTTGCTGGATCAATTGGAACGAGCGGTCCGTCGAGCCATCGTCGACGAGAATGTGTTCCCAGTCAGTCAGCGACTGCTCGCGCACAGCGCGCAGCGCGTCTGGAAGAAATTCCACCGCATTGAAAACCGGGGTGATGACGGAAACCTGAGGCATGGCTAAGAAGCCGTGGAGTTCGGGCGCAACTCGGTGGACGCGATCGATGGCTCCGAAGTCGAAACCGGCCGCGGACAGGGTGGAGCACTTTTTGGCGTGGAGCGACGGAACAGGAATTTGCGAAATTGCCAGAGAGATTTCAGGGTGCGGCGACGCTCCTGCGGAAGGAGCAGCGTCTGTTTCAGTTTTTGAAACAGGTATCGCGGGCGCAGGTAATACTTTCTTCTCGCGTCGTTGCAGAAAGAAACCAGCTCATTCGAAGAAATTTCCGGAAATTTCAGGACGCATTGGTGCAGACCTTCCTCGGTAAGCCATTGGGAATAATCCTCGGTGGTCAGAAAAGCGTGTTGTTTGGCCCATTGAAAGGCTTCCGTTCCCGGGTAAGGGATCATCGGGAAAAATTGCGCGGTGTCGGGGTTGGTCTCCATGGCGAGGGAGAGGGTTTTGTCCATGGTTGCCCGGGTCTCCCCGGGGTTGCCGACCATGAAACAGCCATGCACCAGCAGCCCGGCTTGCTGCGCGTTTTGGACATAGCGGCGCGATTGTTCGAGGGTAATTCCCTTCTTGATGTTCTTCAGCACGGTCTGGTCCCCAGATTCAAAACCGGGGATGATCAAGCGGCAGCCGGCCTGTTTCATGAGCGTCAAGGTTTCCGCGTCGGCGCTGACGCGAGTATTGGCCCACCAGTGCAGCTTTTTGTGCAGGTCACGTTCGATCAGCAAGCGGCAAATGTCTTTGACCCTCGCGGGATTGGCGGTAAACGTGTCATCCTCAATGCCCACGGACTTTACTTCCGGCAACTCGCGGGCGATGTATTGGAATTCATCGGCAACATTTTGCGCGCTGCGGAGGCGGTACTTGTGGCCATGAAAGGTCTGCGGATAAACGCAAAAGGTGCAGCGCGAGGTGCATCCGCGTCCAGTAATGATCATCACCATAGGATATTCGCCGGCGGCGAAGAAATAGTTTTTGATCTGCAGATGTTTTTTGTAGACCTGGCTTACAAAGGGAAAGGTGTCGAGATTCTGGATGTACGGACGGTCCGGGTTGTGCGCCACGTGGCCGTTTTGCCGGAAAGAGAGGCCGGCCACGGTAGACAGGTCCTGTTTGTGGGGCAAGCAGGCGGCCAACTCGAGCAGCGTGTCGTCGTACTCGCGGCGCGCGATGGCGTCGATTTGGGGATCGAGGGCCAAGACCTCATCGGGAAGCGCGGAAGGATGGGTTCCGACGATGCAGGTGAAGGGATGCGAGGCGGTGTTTTTGAGCCGAACGGCCGAGCGAACGTCTTCGAAAATGCTGGGGGTGCTGGTCTCGACGGCCAGCAGTTCCGGGGCGAAAGCCTGCACGCGCGAGGCCGTGGCGTCCAGGTCGAGGCCGTCGGCGCAGCTATCGAGTAGCAGCACTTCGTGACCGTGTTGCTCCAGGAGGCCACAGGCGTACGCGAGCCACAGGGGGTAATACAGGGTTCCACTTTTGGTGATCGCAGGGCTGCGTGAGGTCCGCGAGAATTTGCCGTGTTGCGTTTTAAACGGCGGATTGATCAGAGCGATTCGCATTTATCTTTACTCCTTGCCGAATTCCTTCTTCTTCTAGTGGTTTGGTCAGCAAGCACTCTCCCAAAATAGTTCTGAGTTTGGCCTCATTTGCTTTGTAATAGAAGGTGTTCAGAAAAGTCTTGCGGCAACCATCCACATACCTCGTGGTTCGGCTTCTGAGCCCTTCGACCACCTGGAGAATTTCTGCAGGCTTGCGGGAGTCGACGAACTCTCCGTTAACTCCCACCTGAACATATTCAGTAAAACTCCCGATCCTGTTGGCGACGACAGGACAGCCGGCCATAAAGGCGCGAGGCAAAACGCCGCTCTGCGTGGAACACTTGTAGATATTCCAGACGCAGAAGCTCTTGAGGTGATAGCCGTTAATCTCTTCTACCGAGAGCACTTTGCCATGATGAATCTCAATTTTCCCTGCGCTCCGAAAGCACGAGAGTTCTTTGTCGCTGGTTAGAAGTTGTCCTAAGTCACTTTTTGTAGCAATCAGGAATGGAATCGAGCTTCCGTTGCGAATCGCGTGCTTTGCGAAACCAAGGAAGCCGGCGAAATCATGCGCCTTGAGAGCCTGTCCGATGAATGCGAAATACTTTCTCTCGTTGCGAGCATCCGCCAGTTGTTCCGGCACAATTTCATCGTCAAAAAGGAGGGGCATAGTGTAGACATGGCGGTTGTATCTTTCGAAATACCGGTGATAGAGCAACCGTGCACAGGAAGAAGGCACGATGACGGCGGAGGAGTGTCGAAGCATGGCGATGGAGCAGTATCGCGCTGCCACCAGTTTGACGATTTCAGGCAGTCCTTCCGCGAAGTGGTTCCAAAACGCATCGGGTTCATGGAATAGGTACAGAACCTTTGTCCCGGAGTCACGCAAGTGATGCGCGACCCTAGGATTCGTCACGGCAGCGTTACAAAAGAACGCGACATCGAAGTTGGGGTTGCCCGACAGCCGCTTGGGTGACCAAATCTGAAAGCCCAGCGGGATGAAATCGGCAAAGGAAAGGTATCTCTCCTGCAGCACAAGGGTGACATCAAAGTCCATACTGCGAAGCAGTTGGGCGGTCGCAACCATATGGGACGCATAGCCCGGCGAGAAATGAAGCGAGAGGACTGCGGCTTTTGGAGGCACCTTTCGTTTATCTCCGAAAAAGCGAGCGTTCACCACACCAGCAGCTTGCTCACGGTCGGATACGTCCATGTGATAATTCCTGAAGAACAGATCGCCAAAGCGCACAGTGGAAGCGCCAAACCTTTTTTCTGGATTCCGATGACCGATGCCAAAAACATGAACGCCACGGCGTGAAAATAATAGATATAGCGCAAGGCGATAACGGGCATGTTTAGGTTGAAAAGTAATGCGATGGTGGGCAGCAGAACACCGATAGCCGCGCGCTGGAGACCTTCAGCGCGGTCCTCTCTGTCAGCAAGGCGCCCACGCAGATAGACTCCGAGCAAAAGAAGGAGATAGGTCACGGCGATCTTGGTCAGCAACTGCAGCTGATGAGACGTTTGGTCGCTATCCTCAAAATAAGGCGCGAAGTCAGAAGCAACTCGCGCCAACAGCGCCGACATGGCAAAGCAGAAAAGAGCGAAGTAAAAGCCAAAGACATAATAATAGCGACGGCTCCGACAGACCAACAGGCCAGGCACGAGGGGCGCTCCTGCCAAATGAAGAAATGGCAGTATGAATACGCCGGTCGCCTTGGTCCACTTTGCTTTTACAACACCGCTGAACGCGATCAGCAAGGCGAGAAACAGCAGAACGCTCATGCCTTGCCTGAAAAAGTTGCAAAGAAGAAGAACGCCGGAATTCACGAAGAGCATCCATCCGGCCAGCAGATAAAACATTCCTTTAACGCCGCGGGAGACCCAATAAAGAAGGGACAGGATTGGCAGATACAGCAGATGCAACAGGAAGAAGGCGCCGGTAAGCCCCAGTGTGGATCCCGTGATGTTATGCAGCCCGGAGAATAGTGCGTAGTCGGCATCCCCCAGCAGGGATCCTGAGCCTGATGCGTTCGCCAGAATGGAAGCATAGGTGACGGGATCCGCTCCCTCGGGCATCTTATAGATGTCCCGAAGACCAAGCGCCAGGCAGAACCCCACGACCAGAAGGAGTCCGAAGAAGTCTCTGGTAAGCCTGGGAAAAACCAGGATGCTCAAGTACAGGAAAGCCAAAACAAAATACGGTAGTAAAGTATCGGTCTGAAAATCGTAGAACAAGTGCGTTTGGCCTCGTTACGATGTCGGTATTCGGCGAACGGGATGCGCACTCTTCTTCAGAGGACTTACGCGCAAGGACGTTCCGCTGCTTTTTAGAACTCGCTGAGCGAAAGTCACCTAGCTCCCTGAGCCGCGTGGCAGCCGGAGGCCCACAGGTTGCAATAAGAAGGTACTTTCTGACTGGGTGAGAGGGGGCCCTTCGTGCCGAAGGGGTATTTCCGAATCGCATAGACGAACGCGAAACGTCCGCAGATGAATTCCATCATGCCATCGGTGTGACCAAAGTCTTCGCAATACTCTGTGAGCAACCTCATGTTCGGCGAGCGTCTGATGGTCCTATCCATGCCCGAAAGGGCCAGCAGTTCTGCGCCTTCGATGTCGATCTTGCAGACATCAATCGGCGGAAGTTCAAGAGAATCGATTGTGTTTCCTGGAACCACGACGGGATCAGTGCCAGCGAAGAGATTGGAATTACCCCAATTCCGATGGTTTCGAAAAATCGTGACCGCTCCGTCCTTATCCGTCGAAGCCATCGGAAAGATGGTGACGCGATCATCAAACCCGTTGAGGCGCACATGATGTCGCAATCGTTCGACGTTCTGGGGGTCGGCTTCTATGGCCAGCACCCTGGCGCCACGTTTGGCCGCCAGCAAGGTGTACACGCCCACGTTTGCCCCAACATCCAAAACCACACTACCGGGGCCAATGGTCTCGCAAAACAGTTTGCGTTCGTATCTTTCGAAGAATGTGGGTGCATGCCAGATATGAATGCCGAGGATCTCTCGAACATCCACATCCATTTTTAGATCTCCATCAAAATCATCGACCCTGAATGGCAACACCCTTTCAGGAAGTACCGATTCATAGAAGCAACAAAGCAGCCGTAAACCACGAGCATAAGGCAAATGCCTGGTAACACGCCCACAACGCAGTATTTCTTGGATCATCAGTTATTGTTCCTCGTGCTCAATCGAATTTCCGACGGGTTTGCATGCCAGGATGCGGCGACCGCCGCGCCAGGAATAGAAAGTCGAAGCGGCAATTGTCATTCCAACGATTCCCGTACCAGCGAAATAGCTGAGCGCAACGCCGCGAGTGCCGAAAGCCTTTACGGTGCAGAGTGCTAGCAGGATGGATAGAACCGCCGTGAGCATGGACTGCACGAGAAAGGGTTCGCGCTTGAACGAGCGCAGGTAAATGGCCATGCTCTGAACGACGAAGCCGCTCGCAGAGGTGAGCAGCAAGATCGCAAAGATTTTCGGAGACACCATCCTGACGGCCAAACGGGGCCACGAGCGTTGCAAAAGCATCACGGCCACTTCGCATGCGGCAGCCAAAGCGACCAGCAAGCAAAGCGCTTGCCGCAAGGTGCGGAAAAAGAGCGTTTTCAGGGGCAGCAATTCCCCGCGCGCGATCATTTGTCCAAAGGGCGCGGCCTTGGTGGACATCCAGGCAAGCACCAACGCCGACAGATACAAGGTGATGCTGAGAGACATGCCAAACTGGCCAGCTTCGGCAGGACCACGGTAAGCAAAAAGAATGGGAGTGAAAATCTGTATTGTGAAATAAGCACAGACCCAACTGACGGCGATCCTCCACTGAAATGGCCAGACTTCAACACGCCATGAAACTGCCCCGTCGCCCATCTCCAGATGAAGTAACGGTACTAGCAGGCTTCGCCGGCTCCACAGAAAGGCCGCAATGATCGCTGCACAACCGGCGGTCACCATAGCTGGTGCGTACAGCCCGTGGTGCGTCAGCAACGCTCCCCAGGACATGGCCGCTCCCAGCAGCGCTTGGGCAAAGCGCATGCGGCCGACCTGCCAGACTTGGCCGCAACCTTCCAGAAACGATACGAGCGGATTCAGCAAGAACCAGATGGAAATTGCTAGCACCGCGGTAACCCACGGGCCATGCCAGGCTACGGCGGCGGCGCCGTGGGTCTGGTGGGAGAAGAAGTTAACCCCGAGGGGCAACAGCGCTACGCACAGGATCGCGGCGGCGACCAGATACCAACGCAGCGTTTTTTGCAGGATGGAAGCGAGACGCGCATGGGCCACGGGGTCGCCCTCAATACGTCCTCCCTCGTGAAACGTAAGATGCGCGCATTCATGGGCGGCCATTTGCAGGATCACGAACGAGAAGCCCAGTTCGAAAACGGTTTGCAAGGAGACCAGGCTCAGCAAGGTGTAGTAGTAGCCCTGCTCAACGGGAGTGAGGAAGCGCAGGATCAACAGGACCGTGCCGGTGCTGCCCAGAATCTGGATGCCGCGCGCCAGGACGGTATAGGCAATGGCGCGATCGACGCCGAACAGGTGTTTCAATCGCAGCGCGAAAGTCCACCAGGCGGGCAAGACGGTTGGGGGATTTGAGCTTGTGGCCATTGGACGAGTTTGTCGAGGTGATTCGCGCTCAGAAAAGTGGGGGTTTCTCGCGGGAAAGGGCCCAAGGCAAACAAGCCGCCGCACTCGAAAAGAACGGTTTCGGTGAAACGGGCGACGTCATCAGGTGCGCCCAAAAGAACGGGCCAGACCGTCTAGCTGTTCGCGTTGCCGAGGATCTCTACGTGCGATGCGAATAGCCTCGGAGAACAAGACCCAGAACACGGCCAGAAGGAAGCCCGCTGCGGTACAGCAGCCGATCATGAGCAAACGCCTCGGCGAAGATTTTTTGTCGGGAACGACGGCCTTGTCCACCACTTGCACTACAGCGCCCTGGCGCGCCTCGTCGATTTTGGCGATTTCGAACTGCTTGGCGAGCATCTCGAAAATGGTCTCGTGGTACTTCACATCGCGCAGCTTGCGGACGTAATCGAGGCCGGCGGCGGGAACGCTGCCTTTGGGCATCAGGAAATCGCCGGCGGCACCGGCTCCGGCGCCCATGCGTGCGAGCTGGCTTTGCAAGCCGGCGAGTTCCTGCTCAGCCAACAGGAGGTCAGGATTCTGCTCGGCGGCAAACTGGCGCATGGCGCGAATCTGGACCTCTTTCGCAGCGACTTGCCCGCGCAGCTGCGCCACCGATGCGATCACCGCGCGGGCCTGTCCATCCAGCTGAATCAACCCGGTCTTTTGTTCGGTTTGCTTCAAGGCGTCTTCGGCATTGACCAGATTGTCTTTGGCTTGCACAAGTTGTTGCTCGAAGAACAAGCGGCGTTGTGAAGCTTCGGTGACCGCGATGCCGGCGGAAAGTTTCTTGTACTCCTCGACGTAAGCGTTGGCCATTTCCGCAGCGCGATTGGGATTCTTGTCGGTGACGGAAATGCGGATGAGGCCGTCTTTCAGGCCATTTTCGATGTCGGTGTACTTTTCGAAAGCTTTGCGAGCTTCAGACAGCCGCGGTTCGTGGTACAGCGCCATCAAGTTGAAGCGCGCCACCATGGCGTCTTCCACGGTGCGGCTCTTGAGCATGGCGACCTGAAGATCATTGGGGTTTTTCAGCCCCAAGGTGCCACCCGCCAGAGAGGCCAGCGGGCTGATGTTGCCAAGCTGCCCAAGCAGTGCGACCGCCGAGGAGGAGGTTTGTTGCGGAGGGAGAATAACAGTCGTAGCGGTAAAGCGGTTGGGCAATAAAAAAGAGATGATGGCGGCGGCCACGGCTACAGCAATCGTGCCTAGCAACAGATCGCGGCGGCGGCGCGCCAGAACGAGTAACAGATCCAATAACGATACTTCGGCGCTCGGTTGCGGGTTCGGGGCATCCAGGGGCATGGGAATTTCGATGGACATGGCGTGCGTGCCCGGCTGGGGATTCTCGATTTCCCTCATTGCGTCCGTGGTGATTTGCTTTCGGTCCAAAGTGCCTTCTTCAATGGGCGTAAGCGCGCATCGCCAAAAGAGCGGGTTCGCACCGCCCGACGGATTCGACATCGTCAATGGATACTTCAACCGCCACGCTCTTCATGATTAAGTCCAAGGTAAGAACCACGCGAAAACTGTTCTTGAGATAAGTAATCACTCCGGTTAAGCCCCGCAAAGGACCACGGAAGATTTTCACCTTTTCGCCAACGGTGAGCAGTGGATGTGGCTCCGCGTTCACTAGATGCAGGCCCGAACGCAGCCGCTCGATATCTTCGGCGGGCACGGGAGCCGGTCCTTGAAAGTTACTGACAATAGAAACTACGCCGGACAATTCCAACACGCGCACTCGTTCACATGCAGGAATGTGGACAAAGACATATCCCGGGAAGAGGGGCTTCTCGATGGTGACGCGGCAACCATTGTTCCAGCGCCGGGCGGAGCGGTACAGCGGACAAAACAGCTCTACGTCGCGAAGCTGGAGGTGCTCAGCCACTCGCTTTTCATGGTGAGGCTTGGTGTAGGCAGCGTACCAACGAGTCGGCTCGTCAAAACGCGAGCCCGCCAGGTTGTGGGCGTCCATAGAACAGATAAGGATCGAGACGAGGCTTCGCCATCGTCACTTAGATAGCGTGATCAAACAGGAAAAATGCACTGCGAATTCACCACGAACATTGTGGGGAGCCATGCAGGAAGGGGGTGAGTATGTTGGCCCAGAGCGAACCCGATCGTGCCGAGTATATCACTTAAGCACTTATAAGCAACCGAAAAAGTATGTGATGATTAAAGAATAACTCAGATTTGGCAGCGACCAGTCCGAAGATAAAGAGACCACGTACCTCCTCTCACGTTTCTGCCGGCTCTACTACGGTTTTCTTGGCGATAGTGCGGCGCCGTGGGGCATCGACGCTGGCTTATGCACGCGCTTCTCATTTTTTGCTAGAATCGAAAGGTTAACCACTCCAGCGGAGAGGTGGCCGAGCGGTTTAAGGCGCACGCTTGGAAAGCGTGTGTAGGTTAACCCCTACCGTGGGTTCGAATCCCACCCTCTCCGCCATAATTCAGAAACCCAATAAAAACGAGCCAATTGACGCCTGTGCTACGCAATGCTACGCTTGAGCCACGATTTGATTCCCTGAAGGAGGGGACCAAATGGCCCGACTGGCGATCTACCTGCGGACCAAGGAAGACGGCAAGGGCTGGCGATATAAAGCCGTAAACGAGCGTCCTGGGATCAAGACAAGCCATCTAAATGGCCCGTTCTACATCCGCATTACCACGAACGAGGTTGGGGCTGGTGGCCGCAAGAAGCAGCCGTGGGTTGAGTTGGATGCCAGCACATTTGAGCAGGCGAAGGCGGAGCGAGACCAGAAGGCCAATGGTCAACAGATCGCGGCAGAGACTGTTGGGCGTATCCCGCTTGCGAATGCTATCGCAAACTTTCTCGAACTGAAGAAACGCAAGACTCCAGCGACGGTTGCGAACTACACGCACATCCTCAACGAATTTGCTGAACAGACCGATGCGAAGTTTGTCGATCAGGTAGATCGGAAAGTTCTCGACAGCTACGTGTCCTGGCTGGAAGAAAAGAGAGCGGCACCAAAGACCATCCACAACAAGCTGATGGTCATCGTCTTCCTGCTTAAAGAAGCCGGGGTTTCTAAACCATCCAAGATCGTGAAGGACCTGCTGCCCACGCTGGAGGAGGAAATTGCGGAACCGTATACCGCGAAGGATTTGGAGGCCATCTTCTCCAAGATGACTGACGAAGAGTGCGTCCGCTTCACTTTCTTCTTGATCACCGCATGCCGTGAGAAGGAAGTCGCCCACGCCCAATGGAAAGACCTGGTCATGAAAGGCAACGTCCCTCACTTCGTCGTGCAAGCCAAGAAGTTCAAATACAGCGATGGCTCCGCAGGAGAATTCAAGCCGAAGAATCACGAACGCCGCGAAATTCCGTTGACCAGGGAACTGGTGGACATGCTGACAGCCAGGAAGAAGACATCCAAATCCGAGTGGATTTTCCCGAACGAGAACGGCGATCCCGAGGGGCATTTCCTCCGCAAGTTTAAGAAGATTTGTTTTATCGCGGGACTGAACTGTGGGAAGTGCGAGACATCACGAAGTGAAGGGCGGTATACGAAGAAGCAGGTGAACAAGAACTGCGCGACCTACAGCGAGGGGTGCAGTTTGCATTTCCTGCATCGTCTGCGGAAGACCCGCGCCACGTTCTGGCATACGTCAGGAATTTCGCTTCGCACGATTCAAGCCTATTTGGGCCACGCAGATTTGAGCACGACGCAGAAATATTTGGGAATCGAGGATTCAGCAGAAGTGGTGAGCAAGATCAACAGGCCGATGTTCTAGACCCCACCATGGCCGATGCGGGAAGATATTTCAGGTGTCATCCCGCCCAGCTTCTTAAAGCGTTCGGCAATCTTATCCAGGATCACCTGTTCTTCCTTGTTACTCGCAAGCAGAAACCTATACCACTTGGCAAGCTGTTCACGCGAGGCATGCTCGACTTGGATTGCTGTCGGGAAATCCTGATCGCTCATTGCAACGCCCCTCTAATATGCTAGCCACCAATCAGGCCTGTGCGCAAATTAATTTCCGTTTGACCTAGTGACCGTCGAAAAGATTTTAGTCGTAAAAAGATTGGCGTCGGCGTGGTTCGAATCAAACCGTAGGGAGTGGGAAACCACATCTCCCGTACCTTTACCCACTTGGACGATTTCCTCGTTTACCAAGACTTACCGTGAGACAACCTAACCATGGCATTACGGCATCCGTCCCAGTTATCGCGCCCTAAAGGCTGATTTACGAGGTGTTTACCGTGGCGTTTATCTTCCAACCTCGCTGCTGTTTTTTGGAAAATATTCTCTTATTTTCTTCACTACTCTTTGCAACAGCAGTCGGCCTTTTCAGCCCTCAAACCGTAGCGCAAACGGTAAACTGCACAGGGTTCCCACAGTGGGATTCCACTAACCAAGTTTTGTTTTGTGTGAATGGTTCCCCGGGTGTCCCAATCCGAGCCTACACTGGCAAATCTCAACGTGGCGCGGACATTGATGTATTCAAAGATTTCCCGGACCTTCAAGAATACTACGGCACTAGTGTGACGGCTGGACCGAATGGCACGACCTTGATTGCCACCATATTGAACTTCGGCGACCACAACGTTCGAGAGGTCGTTCTCACTTATGATTCCACCGGGCAGTTGCTGAAAACTTGGGACCCCGCGCCGCAATATGTTGAGGCGCTTGCATACAGCAAGGACGATGACGCACTCTTCGTGCTCGGGAGCCGTAATGTACCGAATGTGCCGGACGCACCTGATTATCCCCTCTTAGTCGAGTACACACGCGAGGGGCGTGTGTTGAGAGAGATGGTCCCGGCAAGTACCTTGGAGGCCCGTGGAGATTCCTTTAACCAGGGCGGTGAAACAGGACAGCCTGCGCTCCGAGTCACGAAAAATCATATCTTTTTCTACGCTCCGACCAATCGCGAAGTCGTGATGCTGGACCGTACCGGAGCCATTCTCGCCCGTCGAACTCTCAACGACATTGTGGGTAGGCTCTCCACAGAGGACGGATATCACCTTGCTCAGACACACGCCATAGATTTCAGCAACGACGGCGATATAGTGCTCGAACTCCTCTTGGGTAACGACAGCACTCGTCAGTGGGGATTCGAGGTAGTCCGCATCAACGTCAAAACGGGCGAAGCTGCCTCTGTCCGCAAAGCCCTCCATAATGACACTTCACTGTTGCCACCTGTCGGGCTTAAGGTGTTGTCACTTGTCGGGCTTAAGGACGGACAATACCTCTATCTCGAAGATAGCAAGAATCTATACATTCAGTCATCCGCTGCTGACGAACCCGTGCCTTACGACGCCTCGCATTGATTGATGAAAAAGTTCGATGAAAGCAGCGATTCTTCAGCTAGCGCCCGGTTTGTCCGGCACCGCTAACCGGTAACTTAGCTCCCAGTACTTCGGCGCGTTTGCACTCCCTTTCACGGATAAGGGGCCTCTTGCGACCCCGATGTTAACAGTGCCAGCTGTTTGCGCGTCCTTGATTGGAGTGCAATTCGGGAGAGACTGCGAAGAGGTAGAAATGCAACTACGTGCTTCAATGGTTGTTGCGTTAGCGCTTGTTGCATCCACGGCCACGGCAACAGTAGACGAACCGCGAGCACCCACCACAGTAACTGCAGACGTTGTGACAATGAAGTGCCCGGTGACGAGACCCCTGGCCCGGCGGTTTATCCCACCAGCGCCATGGCCAGACCAGAAGCATCCGGGTGAGTTTTGGTTTGGCACGCGAAGGCTATGGACCGTACTCCGTGCGGACGGAACATGGAAGGGCTTGCCGCACTACACTCCAGACGACCCAACGTTCCGAAATAAACTGTTTTGGTGGAGGCACGGGAATGACGGAGCTGAAGAGCCACAGCCGAGACTCGCAGTCACAGGACGCAGGCTGGACGCACCCGCGCCGCCTCTCCATGTGGACCCCATAAGCAGCTATTGGCCGACACCAGACCAGACCTTTAAGGTGGTCGGGGTCAATTTCCCCGCATTAGGCTGCTGGGAGATCAAAGGGCAGTATCAGGATGCTCAAGTGACCTACGTCGTTTGGGTGACACAATAGCAATTGGTGCGGCGAACGGTTCGCTCGCGGTCAACACCTTCCGTGAGTCACTTGCGTGCGTTGCGAGGGATGGAATACTCGTTCATCAGTGAATGTGTTTCCGGCTCAATCCGTGGCTTGCCGTCAGTCTTCACATACGGGGACTTAGGATTCGGCAATTTCGGCGCATCCACGTCGGGCACTTCCAGTTTTGGCTCTTTTGGCTTTTTGATTTCCATGTTTCCTCCTATGCTTGACCGTCCTTGCAAGGTCCGAACTGGTCGTAGCCCCACTTCGATCTCCATGTGGGTTGAGTTGAGGACGGCAATGGCGGGGTAATGTTACGCTCCGCTTCTGCTCGCTGTTGTAGTTCTTTGATCCTTGCATCGATAGCCTCGATACGACGATCTTGTTCGGCTTCCAAAACCTTAACGGGATCAGGACGAATCTCTTCTTTGAGAGCGTCTCGTATGTCTATCAGGTCATTCATGGCTTAATCCCCGCCAACTTGGCGTCGTACTCATCGCTGCGGCGTTGTGCTGCGGCAGCAGATGCTAGCATCTCGTTACGTGCATCGCCCTGAAGTTTCGTGGCGGCACGCAACTTGGATTCTGCAATCACATTCC
>DATKPS010000021.1:0-15964 GCA_035524015.1 Candidatus Sulfotelmatobacter sp. | reverse complement strand
GAACGGGATTCTGAACGTTAGCGCGAAGGACAAAGCCACCAACAAGGAACAGAAGATCACCATCACCGCTTCGACCGGTTTGACCAAGGACGAGGCGGAGAAGATGCGCACCGAGGCGGAATCGCACGCCGAGGACGATCGTAAGCGCATGGAAGAAGTGGAAGCTCGGAACCGCTTGGATGGCATCATCTACCAGGCGGAGAAGACCATCCGCGAGAACCGCGAAAAGCTGAACGAGAACGACGTGAAGCAGGCCGAAAGCGCGTTGGAAGACGCGAAGAAGGCCATTAACGAAGGCGGAGTGCCACGGCTGCGGAGTGCCGCGGAGAATGTGGAGAAGTCGCTGCACAAAATGGCCGAGGAGTTGTACAAGAGCTCGCAAGCCAGCGGACAACAAGCGGGCGCCGCCGGAGCGGGCGCAGCTTCCGGATCCACCGGGGGCGGTGCGAGCGGTGGCGGAGCGCAAAGCGGCGGCGGGCACAAGCCTGGTGACGTGATCGACGCCGAGTACGTGGACGTGGACGATAACAAGAAGCCGAACTGAAGACGGTTTGCAGTTTTCGGTGATCCGTTCTCCGTAGGAAGGGAGGGGCTGCGCGCTCTTTCCTTCCTGCGAAGGACCTTAGTACAGATTGAGGACGGAAGAGTCTGTATGAGAACTAACAAACGCCCTCAGCGGCTAAAGCCGCAGTGATTGTGGGCTAGTTATGGCACGGCTGAAGCCGTGCCCTGACGAAAAACAAGAGTTCTCGCGCAGACTCTGAAGCCCCACCTCGTGAAGAGGTCGATGGACAAGCGTAATGGCGACGAGCACAAAACAAGATTATTACGAATTGTTGGGAGTACCGCGGAAGGCGAGCGCGAAGGATATTCGCACGGCGTTTCGCAAGCTGGCGCGGAAGTATCACCCCGATTTGAATCCCGGCGACAAAGCCGCGGAAGAAAAATTCAAGCAATTGCAGGAAGCGTACGACGTTCTGTCGGATACGAAGAAACGGCAGATGTACGACCAGTATGGGTTTTACAGCGACAACGTGCCGACCGGCGATTATGGGCCGGGGGCAGACGCGGGTGGCGGCGGCCAGAACGTCAATTTTGATTTTGGCGGATTTGACTTTGGCGGAGGACAGCAGGGCGCGGGGTCGTCGTTCCGGGATTTGTTTGGGCAGTTTTTTGGCGGCGGACGCCGCGGAGGCGTAACCACAGAGCCGGAGCACGAGCCGGGCGGCGACCTGGAGTATCAGATCGAAATTGGATTTTGGGACGCGGTGCGCGGAGCCGTAAAGAAACTGCAAATTACGCGACTGGATACCTGCGAGACCTGCCACGGCACCGGAGCGATTGGAGCGCCGCAGACTTGCCCGACGTGCAACGGTACGGGATCGATTCAGCAGACCGCGGGGAAAATGCGGTTCAACGTGCCTTGCAATCGCTGCGGCGGCACCGGGAAGTTGTACACACCGTGCCGGGTGTGCGGTGGCGAAGGACGCGTTCGAAAGACGGAAACGATCGATGTGCGCATTCCGCCGGGCGTGGCCAATGGCGGACGCGTGCGCGTGCCGGGAAAAGGCAATGTGGGAACGATGGGGGCGCCGGCGGGCGACTTGTACCTGCACGTGGTGGTGCACCCGCATGAATTTTTCGAACGGCGGGGCAACGACATTTATACCAAGGTGCCGGTGACGGTGCCGGAAGCGTCGATTGGCGCGAAGGTCGAAGTGCCGACGATTGACGGGCGATCGCTGGTGCGCATTCCTCCGGGAACGAACAGCGGACGGACCCTGCGACTGAAGGAAAAGGGCGTGCCGCACGGGAAAAGCGGGGCGCGCGGGGATCAGTATGTGGAGATTCAGGTGGTGGTGCCGGAGCCGACCGATGAGCGCGTGAGGAACTTGATGAAGGAGCTGGAGGAAGTGGCGCCGGCGGATCCGCGGAAAGATTTATTTGCGAAGGCGGGCGTGTAAGAGGAAAAGAAGTAATCAGTAATCAGTAATCGGTAATCGGTAATCGGTAATCGGTCATCGGTCATCAGTTTTCAGTAACTGACAACTTATAACTCGGAATTTGCGACATGCCGACGAAAGCGAAAAAACGGGCGAAGGCCGGGTACATGATCAGCGCGGTGGCGGAAATCTATAAATTGCATCCACAGACCCTGCGTTTGTACGAGCGCGTGGGGCTGCTGAAACCGTCGCGGTCGCAGGGAAATACGCGACTGTATACGGATTCGGACCTGGAACGGTTGGAAGTGATCCTAACCCTGGCGCGTGACATGGGCGTGAACCTCGCGGGCATCGAAATTATCTTAAACATGCGCGAGAAGATGATGGAGATGGAGCATGTGATGGGAGAGTTCGCGCGCGTCGCGCAGCAAGAGTTCTCGCGCATGGCGGCCCGGGCAGAAGGGAAAGCGCCGAAGACAGCGATCGTGCGGGCGATCCCGGTGCGGCAGAAATTCGAGGCGTAGACACGGTTGGGAGTTGATGGTCGGTAGTCGGGAGTGAGTCACCAACTGCTTGGATAATTCGTAATAATCGCATCAAACCCGGCATCAAGCGTAGCGGGTGATTTTAGCCGATCCACACCGTGCTTACCGCGCACGCCGAGGAAAAATGTACGTTGAGATCCTTCGCCCGCAAACTACGCGGACTCAGGATGACACTTCTAGCCAAAGGTCATGGATGGTGGAAGTACGGGTTAGGAGTTTAGGCGGTTGAGCCAGGAGCCCATGGTGCTTCTGGCTTTTTTTGTGCACAGAATTTCCGCAGGTGGTGCGATTGTGGTGGTGTTTGTGGGGACGTAAGATGGATGAGAGTTGGTTGCGTTTGATGTTTAAGATTGCGGTTAGGTTTAGACCGTAAAAGGGGCGGCCCTTCGCGTTGCTCAGGGCAAGCGGAGCCGCCGCCCTCCAAAGGATGCTATGGCACGGGAAGATTGTGCGTTGTGCAGAGGGACCGGCTGGAAGTTGGTGGCGCGGAACGATGGGACGCCGGGAAGCATGGCGGTGGCATGCGAGTGCGGAATGGAAGAGCGCGCGGAGAAGGTGATGGACCGCGCGCGGATCCCAAAGCGATATGAACATTGTGATTTTGAGAGTTTTTCCACGGACATCGGCACGCCTCAGCAACAGCAGTCCTTGAAGCATGCCAAGGTGCAGGTGGAAGGTTTCCTGCGAGATTATCCAGCGACGGAAAAAGGATTGTTGTTGATGGGGCCGTCGGGCGTCGGCAAGACACACCTGGCGGTAGCTTCGCTGAAGGAGCTGATTCGGCGAGGGCATGGCGGGTTGTTTTGTGACTACCGGGAACTCTTGAAAGAAATTCAGGCAAGCTACAACGCAGCAAGTGAATCGACGGAGATGGGCATCCTGGAGCCGATTCGTACAGCGGAAATTCTGATCCTGGATGATCTGGGCGCCAGCAAACCCTCGGACTGGGTCAGGGACATTGTGAGCATCGTGCTGAATGCTCGATACAACGAGAAACTAACCACGATTATCACCACCAACTACGTTGACGATCCCCAATCGGAAGGGGAGGCAGCTCGCTTGCCCAGTGGGAAACTGGTTCCGGCCGTCCGGGAAGATTCCCTGGAACAAAGAATTGGAAGCCGCATGCGCTCGCGGCTGTATGAAATGTGCCGAACCGTGGAGGTGCAGGCCTCCGATTTCCGGCGGGAACGGACGCAAGCAGGACGAGCACGAGCGTAATCAGACACACACAGACGAATAATTCCTGTAAAGAGGATCAGGCCGGGAAGCGCGGGCCCCGAAGGGCCAAAGTGATAAAATGCGCTCGCGTTGGGGTAGCGATGAGCACGATCACCGTGGTGGGGCTGGGCCCGGGGCCGCTGGAGCAACTGACGAAAGAAGCAGAGAGCGCCCTGCTGGCCGCCGATAAAATATTTTTCCGCACAGGTAGCCATCCCGCCTATGAGTGGTTGAAAGGCATGGGGAAGCACGTAGTGTGCTTCGACAAACTGTACGCATTGCCGTGGAAAGAAAGCGGGGAAGTGTACGAGTTTATGGTGGACGCGCTGTTCAAAGAATCGGAACTACGGGGAGAAGCGACGTATGCGTTGCCGGGCAGTCCGGTATTTTTGGAAGACACGACCAAGTTGTTACGGGAACGCGGAGGCGCGTTAGGAGTAGCGGTGCGAGTGATCCACGGGCTGAGTTTCGTGGAAGAGGCACTAGCACAACTGAATGTGGATTTCGAGGAAGGGTTGCAGGTGGTGCTGCCATGGACACACCTGGAACCGGGGCGGTTCACGAGAAAATTGGCGCTGCTGGTTTGTCAGATCGAAGCACAGCGAGTTCCGGAGGACAAGGTACGCGTGGACTTGACGATGAAGTGGCTGCTGGAGGCTTTCCCGCCCGAGCATCCAGTGACGTTGATCTGGACCGACGGTTTGCCCGAGTACCGGACGCAGACACGCAGGATGGCACTGAAAGATCTGGCGAAGGAATATGGAGATGCGAAATATTTCGCGAGTTTGTACGTGCCAGCGGTGTTGGATTAGGTTTGAACTCTGAATGGCGGGGTTCACAGCCAGTACCAGAATGCGCCCTCAGCGGCTAAAGCCGCACTGAATCTACGCCAGGGATGGCACGGCTGAAAGCCGTGCCCTGACGAAAAAAGCAAAAGGTCTCACACAGAAGACTCTAACGCGGCGTGCCTAGCCTACGGCGCTGCATTTGCATTGGAAATTGTGCGGACATGGGGCGCTGCAATGCGGCGCCCCTACGCGGAGGAGGCCAACTGGGTGAAGGTGGTGCTAGCAGATAACGCTAGACAAACAAACGGCCCGCCGCAGACGGCGGGCCCTACACAGGCGAAAGGAGCAGCGGAGTTGGCGGCGTGAAAGTGCGGTGATGGGCTCTGGCGCGGTGTGCAGGTTTGATTGACACGAGCGCGAGGCGGCGGGTATGCTTGCATGGGTGGAATGGGTGTACCGGAAGAAGCGTTAGCCCGCATCTAAACGGCATCCAATTGAAAGAGACCGAGTTACTGCGAAGCAGTCCGCGAAAAAGTGCTGCCGCGTTGTAACCCCTCCTTGCTTTAACCCAGTAGGGACCCGCAAGGATTGACCTGACCAAAACAGGGATGCAAATCCCGGAGGCGACATAATCATGACTTCATTTGATAACGAGAACCCCGTTTCGACCGCCGCAGCGGCACCCGCACAAGAAGTAGAGAATCCGAACAAGCCGGAAGAAGTGAAAGCCGCGGAAACACAAGCAAGCGGGCACGATGCCGGTGTGTCGACCGAGGCGGCCCCTTCGGCGGCAGCGGTGAAACCGGTGAAGGCGGAAGAAGCGCACAGTGTTGCGGAAGCGCAGGCGCAAACGGCGGCTGCGGATGCAGAAGCGGCAGCAGCGGCGGAAGAAGCGGCAGGCGCGGAGGAGATGAGCAAGCTGATCGAGCAGTACAGCGAGCCGCAAGAGGCAGCCGCGCAGAACGAGATTATCGAAGTGAAGGTGGTCGCCTACACGGAAAACGGCGTGGTGGTGGACCTGGGCGGGAAGACCGAAGGATTGATACCCGCGGCGGAATTTCAGGAGTCGGACATTCCGCGGCCTGACCCCAATTCGACGATCGAAGTGCAGCGCACCGGCGAACACAAAGACAGCTTTGTGATCGTGTCGTATTTGAAGGTGGTGCGGCGGCGCACGTGGGAACGGATTGACGCGCAGTTCAAGGCGAAAGAAACGATCACCGCGAAGGTGGTGGACCGGATCAAGGGCGGTCTGGTGGTGGACATTGGGGTGCGCGCGTTCTTGCCGGGGTCGCAATACGACCTGAGGCCGACGGCGAACCTGGACGGGCTGATGGGCACGGACGTGGAGGTGCGCATCACCAAGCTGAACCGGCGCCGCGGCAATGTGGTGGTGAGCCGGCGGGCGCTGCTGGAGGAAACGCTGCACGCCAAGCGCGCGGAATTGCTGGAGCACATGCAGGAAGGCCAAGTGGTCCATGGCACGGTGAAAAACGTGACGGATTACGGCGCGTTTGTGGACATCGGCGGACTGGATGGACTGCTGCACTTGACGGACCTGAGCTGGGGCCGCGTACGGCACCCAAGCGACGTGGTGAAGCCGGACCAGGAACTGGACGTGATGGTGCTGAAGTTCGACAAGGAGAAGCAACGCGTCTCGCTGGGACTGAAGCAGCTGACCAAGGATCCGTGGATTGATGCCGCGGAACGGTATCCGGCGGGCGGCAAGTACAAGGGCAAGGTTGTGGGCGTGGTGGATTATGGCGCATTCGTGGAGTTGGAACCGGGCATCGAAGGTTTGGTGCACGTAACGGAAATGAGCTGGGCCAAGAAGCCGACGCATCCATCGAAGGTGGTGAAGGCCGGCGAAGAAGTAGATGTGGTGGTGCTGGACATCAAGCCGAGCGACCGGCGAGTTTCCTTGGGAATCAAGCAGGCACAGCCCGACCCATGGCTGTTGGTGGCGGAAAAGTATCCTGTGGGCACAGTGGTGACCGGCAAGGTGCGGAACATCGCGGAATTCGGCGCATTCATCGAAATCGAGGATGGCTTCGATGGATTGGTGCACGTGAGCGACGTGAGCTGGACCGGCCGGGTGAAGAATCCGCACGAAGTGTTCAAGAAGGGCGAGCCCATCACCGCCAAAGTGCTGCGCATCGATCCGGAAAATCGCCGGGTGTCGTTGGGCATCAAGCAGGTGAACGACATTTGGGGCGATTGGTTCAAATCGCACCGAGTGGGTGACATCGTGAAGGGCAAGGTTTCGCGGATCGCCACGTTTGGGGCGTTCGTGGAACTGGGCGACAACATCGAAGGACTGTGCCACAACACGGAGATCGAAGACCGCAGGCGGCGCGATGAAGGGCCGTCGAGCTTCCGTCCGTCGACTGGGCCGCTCAAGAGCGCGGGGCCGCTGGAACCGGGAAAAGAGTACGATTTCAAAATCATCAAGATCAGCCACGATACGCGCCGGATAGGCTTGAGCTATCGCGCGGCCGTACGGCAACAAGAGCGGCGCGAGATCGAACAATACAAGACGTCAAAGTCGTCGGCGACGGCGACGATCGGGGATGCACTGAAACAGAAGCTGTCGTCCCGGTAGTGGCAGTCGCAAAGCCTGGGGAAGCGCGGGCCAAGGTAACCGCAAGAAAAGTCATTTACTTGCGGGTCAATCTAGTGATAGGAAGATGTCAGCCAGGGAGGCGATCCCCGTCTGAGTCGCCTCGCCCCCTGTTTGTTGAGAGGGCGGCTGATTACGAGGGAAGAGGCTAGGCGAAGATGACAAAGCAACCGACGTTAACCAAGGCGGACTTGATTGAGGAAGTGCTGCGCGTGACGGAATTGCCTCGAAAAGAGTCGGAAACCATCGTAGAAACGATTTTCGAGAGCATCATTGACGCGCTGCAAAAAGGCGACAAGATCGAGATCCGCGGATTTGGAAGCTTCCGGACCCGGCAGAGGCGGGGGCGGGTGGGTCGAAACCCGAAGACCGGCGAGAAGGTGGAAGTGCCGGCGAAAAAAATTCCGTTCTTCAAGCCGAGTAAGGAGTTGAAGGACTTTGTGAATACTTCGGAACCGCCTGCGACGGCAGCGGCCAGCGAAGCTCCCCCAGCGTGAGAGCGAGAGCAAAATGAATTTTGGAGAGGCGCCCCGAGTGATCGGGGCGTTTTTGTTTGGATGGCAGTGAGCAGCGACCGGCGATCAGGGATCAGGACAGGGTAATCAGTAATCAGTAATCGGTGATCAGTAATCGGAGCTGGCGGCCAGTGACTGAGAACTGGCGCGCGAGTTGAGTTATGCTGGGCGGAGTTAAGCTTAGAAGAAGCGAGTGGGGGCAATGGATTATCTTTGGACGCCGTGGCGTTTCCAGTACATGGAGCAGGTGAGCCAGGGCAAACAGCCGGATTGTATTTTTTGCGACGCGCTGCAACGGAATGAGGATCAGGAAACGCTGATTGTGTATCGAGGGAAGAAGGCGTTCATCATCCTGAACCGCTTCCCGTACACTTCGGGACACGTAATGATTGTGCCGTACGCGCATGTGGCGGAACTGAATTTGTGCGAGCCGGGAGCGCTGGACGAGATGATGGAACTCAGCCAAAGGGTGGAGCGGGTGTTGCGGCAAAGCTATAACCCCGACGGAATGAATCTGGGCATGAACCTGGGGCGCGCGGCGGGAGCGGGAGTAACGGGACATTTGCACCTGCACATGTTGCCGCGCTGGTTTGGCGATTCCAATTTTATGACCGTGGTCGGCGAAACGCGGGTGCACCCGGAGGCGTTGAGCGCGACGTATGAACGGCTGAAGAGCGCGCTGCAGGTTTGAGCGCGGGCGCCATGGGCTGCAGTTTTGCGCGCCTGCGGGGGAAAGCCAGCAGCGTAAGCCGCTGTTACCGCAGGCGATGCGAATTCTTTTGAAGGGTGGGGAGAGCGACTGTGAATCTGGAATTGAACGAAGAGCAGAAGCTGCTGCAGAAAAGCGTGCGGGAATTTGCGGAGACCGAAGTGCGGCCGCTGGCAAAAGAGTTGGACGAAACGGGACATTTCCCGCGGGAGCTATTTAAGAAGGCGGCAGAGCTGGGTTTGACGGGCGTAGCGTTTCCCGAGAGCGAGGGTGGCGCAGGGTTCGATCATATTGCGTACACGATTGTGATCGAGGAGATTTCGCGGTGTTGCGCGTCTACGGGCGTGATTTTGAGCGTGCAGAACTCGCTGTTTTGCGACCCGATCCACCGGTTTGGCACGGAGGAGCAGAAGAAGAAATTCTTGTTGCCGTTCACGCGAGGCGAAAAGATCGGGTGTTACGCGCTGACAGAGCCGCAAGCGGGGTCGAATGCGGCGGCGCTGCAAACCAAGGCGGTTCAACAGGGCGACAAGTACGTGATCAATGGAACGAAGGCATGGATCACGAACGGTGGCGTGGCGGATGCGGCGATCGCTTATGTGAACACGGACCCAGCGAAGGGCGAAAAAGGGATCACCGCCATTGTGGTGGAAAAAGGCACACCGGGATTCAAGGTCGGAAAAGAAGAGAAGAAGCTGGGAATCAATGCGACCGCGTGCAGCGAGTTGGTTTTTACGGACTGTGAAGTGCCGGTGGCGAACCGCATCGGCAACGAAGGCGAAGGATATAAGGTGGCGCTGTCGACGTTGGACGGAGGAAGAATCGGGATTGCAGCGCAAGCCACAGGGATTGGGCAAGGGGCGTTTGAAGCGGCGCTGAAATGGGCACAAGAGCGGATGGCGTTTGGACACCCGATCGCGCAGTTTCAGGCGATTCAATTCATGCTGGCGGATATGGCCACGGAAATCGATGCGGCGCGATTGCTGGTGCGCAAGGCGGCGTGGAAGCAGGACAGCGGAGGGCGGTTCAGCTTGGAGGCGGCGACGGCCAAGCTGTTTGCGAGCGAGATGGCCACGCGCGTGGCGCACAAGGCGATCCAGATTCATGGCGGATATGGGTATAGCCGCGAGTATCCGGTGGAACGCGCCTACCGGGATGCGCGAATCACCGAGATATACGAAGGAACCAGCGAAATCCAAAGGCTGGTGATCGCGGCGTGGGTGCTAAAGGGCTAGGTGGATGCGGAGTTGTCGCAAACTACAGTAGCGGTTTGGGAACAAACGGCCATCGATTGCCCTTTGAGTTAAAGATTCATTGGAAACCTGCGTGAGAGAACGTCTGAACATCCCCGAGCTTTTCCCCAATACTAAATAAGCAAGCAGAGACGAGACGGAGGAATCGCGTGCGCTCGACGCGATTAGATTATGTTCGGATCGATTTGGGTGGACGCCGGGGCATTACTTAGCGCATTGCATGTGTTAGGGCCAGTCGCGGTGCGCTACACGATGCGATTTTCGGCCAGCTGCAATCCTACAAAAGTTGCGCTGGAAGAACTTCCAGGCGAAGTGGCGGATGTGGTCCGGTTGCGGACGGCCGAATTGGCCAAGCTGGGCTTCAGGTGCGCGGGTTGCTACGACTGCGGCACATTGACGCGGGAGACACACAGCTACGTGGCGTATTTCTGCAACCCGGCGACGAATGATTTGGCGAGTGTGTGTGCGCTGGCTACGGCGCATACCACGGCAAGTTACCTGGAGTTTTCAACCAGCTTCACCAATGGAAGGACTCTGGCGACGAATACGAACCACGTGCTGCCATTGACGCCAGGAGATCCAGCACATCGAATTTTCCGGTTTTCGAAGGTACAGAGCGTTGCAGCGTTGTACAGCATTCATCGGCGACTGCTGGCGAAATACGCGATTGGGTGGTGGCCGCAGGGAGAGCCGGAGGGCGAGGAGATCCGGCGGTACGCTCGAGCCGTTGAGAAATATGGACCGCGGCACGAGCGGATCGGATACATGCGGTTGACTGCAGATGGGTTGTGGTACGGGTTGACGTGGAAGGGCGCGTGCTTGATGACCTGGCGACGTTTGTGGCCCATGTCGATGGTGCGAAGGCTGGCGCAACGCTGCGCGATGGCGCTGGAACTGCATTCGCTGGAAGCGCGCGGCGTGACTGCGCTGAAGAGGGCTTGACACATTTTCTGCGTGTGCAAAGGCGCATTGATTCGGTACTCCTTGTGGCACGTGCCCGTTTCCTGAAAGCCTATCGAAAAAGCAACTAACGGCCTGCCTCAGAAGGCAGTCACCACAACGGCGAGTTGGGCACAGGCTGATCGGCTAGCGGAGAAGTGGAGACCCCAAGACCCACCCTCACAAATCGAGGGTGGGGCACCCGGCTCCGAATCGTTGGTCGTGCGGAACTGGGGCGCAGGAATCCTGCGCCCGTACGCGGAAAAGGCCCGCGGCTTTAGAAAAGCTGGAGTTCACACACTGGATTGACGGCTTCGGCGGGGGAAGAGGGTCCGTAGTATCCTGACGTGGTGCTGGAACTCGACTCTGGCCTGGAATTTACAGCGGAACGCGATGCGGAATTTTTTTCTTTATTGCCTGCGAAACCGGCGGTCTGCCTGATTTCCTCGAAACATGAAGCAGCGGAACCCTACCTAATTCGCACCGCGGATTTGCGGCGACGACTGCAACGGCTGTTGGGTGCACCGGATGCGGCGAGTAAAAGGTTGAACCTGCGGGAATTCGCGGGGATGGTGCGCTACCGCGAGACGGGGTCGAAGTTCGAACAAGCGCTGGCTTACTACCAAAACGCGAAGCAAATTTTTCCGAAGCGTTACCGGGAGTTGGTGCGGCTTCGGCCCGCGCCGGTGCTCAAGGTGAATTTGCGAAACGCGTATCCGCGCTGTTTTGTGACGCGGCGAATCGTGGTGAACGAACAAGGAGAGCCGACGGCGGGAGCATATTACGGACCCTTCGCTTCGCGCCGGCTGGCGGAAGCGTTTGCCGAAAAGATGCTGGATTTTTTCAAGGTGCGGCGCTGCCAGATCAAGATTCGGCGCGACCCGTCTTATCCAGGATGTTTATATTCGGAAATGAAGATGTGCCTGGCGCCGTGTTTTGCCGGCTGCACGAAAGAAGAGTATGACGTGGAAGTGAACCGGTTGGTGCAATTCCTGGACACCAACAGCCTGTCGCTGCATAGCGCCCTGCAGCAGGACCGCGAAGTGGCCAGCGAACAACTGGATTTTGAGAAGGCGGCAGCAATTCATAAGAAACTGGAAAAGTTGGACGAGGTGTTGAGAGGCAAGCCGGAATTGGCACGGAGGATTCAGGATTTAGACGTGGTGGTGCTGCAACGGGCCGTAGACGAGCATACCGTGGCTTTTTTCGCGATGAGGGGCGGAAGGTTGGCGGAGCCATTCTATTTGCGGTTTGGCGATACCGGGAAACCAGGCTCAGCCGAAGAGACAGTGCGCGATTACCTGGAAAGTGTTACGAATGGGGGAGTTCCGGCAAGCGCGAATATGCGGCAGAGTGCAGCGGAACTAAGCGAGCACCTGGGGCTGCTGGCGCGATGGTACTTCAGCAGTCCGCGGCAAGGAGAAATTTTCTTTCGGGATAAGGATTGGCCGTACCGAAGGATATTGCGGGCTTGTTCCCGGGTGCTAGCGCCGAAGAAAGAACAGGTCGAGCAGTGTAAGCAAGAGGAAGAGAAAAAGAGCGAGGAAAACGCATGAATCGAGGAGCGACGCACGAGGGCACCACGCGGTATGCCGAGAAATTTCAAGGGGCCGCGGCGGACGGGCACTTCCGGGAGACGCAAGGGTTGGTGATTTCGTCGCTGGGCATTGGAACGTATCTTGGGCAGCCGAATGAAGCGACGGACGCGAGTTACACAGCCGCGATCGTGGCGGCGGTGGAATCCGGCGTCAACTTCATTGATACCGCGATCAATTATCGGCTACAGCGAAGCGAACGAAGCGTGGGGACAGCATTGAAGGTGTTGGGGCGCAAAGGAATTGCACGGGACGAGATTGTGGTGTGCACGAAAGGCGGATATTTGACGCCGGATGGGTCGATGCCGGCGGACCCGAACGCGTACTTTTTCACGGAGTATCTGCAGAAAGGAATTTTTGAGGCGAAAGATATTGCGGCGGGATGCCACTGCATGACCGACCACTTTCTGGCCAATCAGTTGGCTCGCAGCTTGAAGAATCTGCAAGTGGAATGCATTGACGTCTACTACCTGCACAATCCCGAAACGCAGCTTTCGGAAATTGCCCCAGTGGAGTTTTTGAAGCGCGTCCGGGACGCGTTCGTATTCCTGGAAATGGCAGTGGAACGGGGACAGATTCAGTTTTACGGTATGGCGACGTGGAACGGATTCCGGCAGGACAAGTCGGCGCGGGATGCGATGCAGTTGCCGGAGATCGTGGCGATCGCCCAGGAAATTGCGGGGGAACAGCACCATTTCCGGTTTGTGCAGTTGCCGTTCAATTTGGGGATGACCGAGGCGTTGACGCTGGGAAATCAGAGCGTTGGGTCCGAGTTGAAAACGGTGATGGAAGCGGCGAGCGAACTGGGGATCACGTTGATCGGCAGCGCTTCCCTGCTGCAGGGGCAAGTGGCGCAGAATTTGCCTGGGTTCGTTGCCGAGGCGCTGGGACTAGAAAATGACGCGGAACGCGCGTTGCAATTCGCGCGGTCGGCGCCGGGAATTACGGCCGCGCTGGTGGGGATGTCGCGGACGGCGCATGTGGAGGCGAACACGCGATTGGTGGCGGAGGCGCCGGCGGGGGTGGAGGAGTTCAGCAAATTGTTTTCCCGAGGCGAAGGGCGGTAGGGTGCCGGGCGGAGTGTCGGTGTTGAAGGTTGAGGTTGAGATCCTTCGTCGCATCCGCCTACGCACTGCGCGCTGTGGGCGGATAGGCGCTTCTCAGGATGACTACTCTTCTTGAATAGGTAGGCCAAATAGAGGAAGAGGCGATGCGTTCGCGCGGGCTAGAGTTTGCGGAGTTGGGGATGGCGTTCGATTAGCCAGGAAGTGATGGCGCGATCCAATTGGTCGAGGTAACCGGTAAAAAAATGATCCGCACCTTGCACGAAGGAGAGGCGAGTTTCGCCGGCAGCGATGGCGACGACGGGTTCGACTTTTTCCCACGAACCGTGCTGATCGTTGGTGCCTTGGACGATCAATTTGGGCTTGGAACAATTGGCAAGATAAGAAAAATCGGAACTGTTCACGGGGATACCTAAGCCGATCAGCTCTTGCACGCGAGAATCAGCGCAGCCGACTTGCAAACCAACCCAGCTACCAAAACTAAAGCCACCGACGAGAAGTGGGAGGCCGGGGTATTGCTGAGCGAGATAATCGATGGCCGCCTGGACGTCTCCGCGTTCGCCGAGGCCACGGTCGTGCTCCCCGGCGCTGAGGCCCGCGCCGCGAAAATTGAAGCGAAGTACGGGAATGCCGAGAGCGTCGAGCGATTTTGCGGCGTTGTAGACGACTTTGTTGTGCAGGGTGCCGCCGAAAAGCGGATGGGGATGGCAAAACACGGCGGCGAGAGGCGGCGCACCAGAGCGAGTGGGAGTCCACAGAATGGCTTCCAGATTGCCAACGGGGCCTTGCAAAAAGAGAGTTTGCGAATCGTGGTGGATCTGCATGAGGAGCCCGAAAAAAGCCGAGAAAAAGTGTAACCGATTCTGCGAAGGCGCACATCTTTCTCCGCAGCGCAGAGCGCGCAGAAAAGAATCGATTGCCGTAGGTGAAATGAGAGTTCTAGTCCGCCCACAACGCGGTTGTACGAGTACTAGAGCTAAAATTATGGAAATTGACATTGCAGTTTGTGAAAGCGAATGTTACGTTGAGCGCGGTTCACCAAAAACGGGGGGCCCGTATGGGCGATTTATCGGATCGGCGTGAAGCCAGGCGCTTCGTAATGACTCTGCCAGTGCGCGTGTTGGCGCACGATGCGAAAAGTGCCGAGTTGCGCGCGAGCACACGGGACGTAAGTTACCGGGGACTTTATTTCCTGACGGACGCGCGGTTTGAAGACGGCACGGAGATTGATTTTATTCTGACGCTCCCGCAACAGATGATTTCCGCAGGAGACGTGAATATTCGCTGCCACGGGAAAGTGGTTCGCATCGAACCCACCGAGAACGGCAAAACCGGGATAGCGGCCAGAATCGACCGCTACGAGTTTGTGCCGGTACGCGCGCCCGCCGCGTAATCCAACCGAGTTCGCGTACATTTGCCGAAGTGTCCCTGACGCATTTTGCGTAGAATGGAAGGATAGAGTCGCGTGTGCTTGACGGCCCGCGACTCGGGGGGACTGCCATGTATCACTACGATCCAACCCAAGCCTTGGAAGAATTACAGGAAGAGGCGGTGCTGCCGCATCCGGTGAAGCTGCGGGACATGATCATGAGAAACCAGCTTGTGCCACAGGACGCGCAGTTGCTGAATCAGGAGTTTCAGGAGTACCTGACGCGCTTTGGGGAATTACAAAAATTGGGCCGAGTGATCCTGGAAAAGCTTTCCACCGGCCCGCGCAAAGCCGCTTCGCGATAACTGGCAATCCAACCGGGCAGACCACGTGAATTGGCGGCGCAATCGGCGAAGATTGGCCGATGCTGCTACACTGAATCCGCGCCGAGTTCGGCGCGAATTACCCTAGAAAGCTCATGAGACGGAACACGCTACTGATTGATGCGGACGATACGCTGTGGGAGAACAACGTATTCTTCGAGAAGCTGATTGAGGATTTCATCAGCCTGGTGGAACCGTGCGGGTATAGCCGCGCGTATATCCGGCATATCCTGAACGAAACGGAACGCAAAAATATCCGGCAATATGGCTACGGAGTGCGCAGTTTCGGGCGATCGCTGGAGGAAACGTATATCAAGCTGGCGGACCAGCTGGCGAAGCGCGAAGTGTTGGCGGAGATTCATAATCGCGTGATGGAACTGGAACGGACCCCGCCGAAAATTCTGGATGGCGTGCCGGAGACGTTGGCTTATTTGACGGGCCGGCACCGGCTGATTCTGTTCACGAAGGGGGAGCCCGCGGAGCAGGCGGCGAAGGTCGAACGTTCGGGGCTGCAGGGATTTTTCGAAGCGATCGAAATCGTGGGCGAGAAAGACGCGAAGACTTATACGATCCTGGTGAACAAACACAAAATCGTGAAGACGCAAGGATGGATGATCGGGAACAGCCCACGCAGCGACATTAATCCGGCGATGGAAGCAGGATTGAACGCGGTGTATATCCCGCACGTAAATACGTGGCAATTGGAACATGAGCCGGTGCTGGCGGGGTCGGGGAAGCTGGTGATTCTGCCGGCGTTTCGAGAGTTGCGGAATCACTTTTAATTGGGATGGAGATCCTCGTTCGAGAGCAAATTGCCGGTATTTGCCAGCTGATCGGTTGAGATCCTTCGTCGCCTTGCCTGCGGGAGCAGGCAAGAACCGCTCCTTGATTCCATAACAACGAAGGCTCCTAGGACCGAGTAAGCTTGGTAGGGCTTAACAGACCAAGGCTCGGAAGAAGGAGCCAACGATGCGGTTCATTATAGGCTGTGATTTTCATCCGAGCTATCAGCAAGTGGCG
>DATKPS010000020.1:0-31747 GCA_035524015.1 Candidatus Sulfotelmatobacter sp. | reverse complement strand
GCTCCTCTCCTAACACCTGCCGCACGCTCGGCGGCAACAGATAGGCCTGCTCCGGGTTATACTCGTAAAAATTGGGCATCGCGCAGCCTCCTGTGCGCCAGTATAACCGCACTGTCCAGCCCAGTTGCCACACAGACTCTTAAAGCTCCGACCCCCGTTGCCCCGATTTGGAAGGTTGTTTTTAAAATCGCGCTAGTTCTTTGGCGGCGGTGAAGACTTTTTGGGCGTTGGGAAGGAAGGCCTCTTCGAGCGTCGGCGCATACGGGACTGGAGTGTCCAGAGACGCTACGCGGAGCACGGGGCCGTCGAGATCGTGGAACGCTTTTTCGAAAAGGATGGCGGAGATTTCGCCGGCGATGCCGCCCGTTTTGGTGTCTTCGTGGACGACCAGGCATTTGTTGGTTTTGCGGATGGAGTTGAGGATGGCTTCCTCGTCGAGAGGGATGAGAGTGCGCAGGTCGATGACCTCGGCCTCGATGCCTTCTTTGGCAAGAGCGTCGGCGGCTTCGAGAGACACGTGCATCATGGCGGCGTAGGAAAGAATGGTGAGGTGCTTGCCTTGGCGGCGGACGATGGCTTTGCCGAGGGGCACGGTGTAATCGTCCGCAGGGATTTCCTCCTTGATGCGGCGATAGAGGAATTTGTGCTCGAAGAAGAGCACGGGATTATTGTCGCGAATGCTGGATTTGAGGAGGCCTTTGGCGTCGTAGGGTGTGGAAGGGTAGACGATTTTGAATCCGGGCGTGTGGAGGAAATACATTTCGGGATTGAGCGAGTGGAACGGGCCGCCATGCACACCGCCTCCCGAAGGACCGCGAACGACCATGGGTGCAGGAGCGTTCCAGAGGTAATGTCCCTTGGCGACGAAGTTGGTGAGCTGATTGAAGCAGCAGGCGATGAAGTCGATGAACTGCATTTCGGCGATGGGACGCAGGCCGAGGTAGCTCATGCCACAGGCAGCGCCGATGATGGCGCTTTCGCTGATGGGCGTGTCAATGACACGTTCCCAGCCAAATTTTTCGAGCAGGCCTTCGCTGGTTTTGAAAGCGCCACCGTAGACGCCGACGTCTTCGCCGATGAGGATGACGCGAGGATCGGCGGCCATTTCTTCGAACATGGCCTGGCGAATGGCTTCGAGAAAGGTGATGGGAGGCATCAGGGGCGCTCCGGCTGGATGGGAGGTTGGAGGATAAAAGCAGGTCCCTCCGCCTTTGGCTGCGGAAGACCGCAGCCAAAGGGTCGGGATGACAGAGAGTGAGGGGCTTGCGTGTGTAGAACACCAGCCCAGAATTGCAAACAGCCAGTCTTCAGCTTGTAAGCAGCACTAGGTCTGGAGGTCATCAGGGCCTTTGTGAGAACTCGCGAACACGCCCTCAGCGGCTGAAGCCGCACGGATTCCGCGCGAGTTACGGCACGACTAAAGTCGTGCCCTGACGAAAAACATGAGTTGTCGCACAGAATCATCAGCGGCGGCCTTTCTTTGCGGATTTGGCAGGCTCAGATTTTTTGGAGCCTGATTTTTTGCCAGTCGGAGGCGTGGACTTGGCCCGTGCTTTTGGCTGGTTGTTCTCCCCGGGCTGTGTTGGTGGCGGAAGGACGGCGGGCTTTTCGGGATCGGCGGCCGCAGGGACATCGCCGAAATGGATGGGCGCTTGGCCGCCGTTCGAAGAAGCGCCGGCGCCAAACCCTTCGACTATCCACACGGGATCGACACAGGATTTTGGCGGCATCAGTTCGTCGATGGGGCGCTCCCACTTCGGTTGAAGATTGTGGCACTCCGGGCCGGTGCAGTAGACACCTTGATCGGCAGTTTCGGGAGGAGGCATGGGGGAACTTTCGGCGAACTCGCGCTCCTTCTCAAGGAGTGTGTGGAGCTTGTCTTCGATTTCTTTTTTGCCTTTAGCGTCGAGGAGTTTTTCGTTGGTGAGAAATTCTTCGAAGAGCGCGATGGGATCTCGCTTTTCCCAATAGGAGCGCTGGTCTTTGGGGACGTATTCGGCGGGATCGTGCTGCGCGTGGCCGCGGCGGCGAAAGGTTTTCGCTTCGATCAGGATGGGGCCTTCGCCGGCACGGGCGCGTTCGACGGCTTCTTTCGCGGTGGTATAAACGGCGACCACATCATTGCCGTCGACGATGTAACTGGAAATGCCGTAGGCTTTGGCGCGGTCGGCTAGATTTTCGATCGGAACCTGGCGGCGTACAGGCGTGGAATAGGCCCACAGATTATTTTCGAGGACGAGCACGAGGGCGGCTTTTTGGGAGGCGGCAAGATTCAGGCCTTCGTGGAAAACGCCAGTGGAGCTGCCGCCGTCGCCGATCCAGGTCATGGCGACGATTTTCTGGCCAAGATAACGGCCGGCCATGGCGACTCCGGTCATGACCGGGATGAGATCGCCGAGCATGGAGATGGGGGAGATGATGTGGAGGGTTTCGAGATCGCCGAAATGGCTGGTGCCGTCTTTGCCTTTGGTAGGCGAAGTGTATTTGGCCATGTGCTGCGTGAAGATATCGCGAGGTGGTACGCCTTTAACGAGAAGAGCGCCAATGTTGCGGATCATGGGCGCTAACCAGTCGCGTTTTTCGAGGGCGTAAGCGGTGCCCACGGAGATGGCTTCCTGACCAAGACTGGCGTAGAGGCCGCCGACAATTTTATTTTGGCGGAAGAGGCGCGTCATGGTGTCTTCGACTTCGCGATTGAGGCGCATGTAGTAGTACAGGTCGAGATATTGCTGGCGGGAAAGTTTTGCTGCTTTGGGGGAAGTTTCCGAGACGGGCATGTTTGGCAGTTCTCCGAATCGAGGCTCGGGGTTCTATCTTACGGGAAAGGCTGGGGCGACGCTAATCGGCGGTGGCTTTCGGGCTGGCTCCAGGTGTGGGCAGGGGATTTTCACCACGGAGTTCGCACAGGAGCGCAGAGGACACGGAGGTCGAGCAGGATATGCGAGCGCTGCGTAGATGGGCTGAGAGAGCGGGTTAAAAAAGTCTACACTGTTTGGGCGAAAGGATGCACGGATGCGATATCTAATGATGGTGGCGGTGACTCTCGGAGTTTTCTGTGGACCAGCACTTGACGCGCAAGAGGTGCAGCAGCAGAAAGTGGACGGCGTGTTCGCGGAGTATGCCAAGCCGGGTTCGCCGGGATGTGCGGTGGGCGTGATACGCGATGGCGACTTTGTCTATCGCAAGGGCTACGGCATGGGAAGCGTGGAACTGGACGTGGCGCTCTCGCCGGAGTCGGTCTTCTATATGGGTTCGGTGTCGAAACAATTCACGGCTGCGGCGGTAGTGCTGGCCCAAGAACAAGGATACTTGTCGCTGGATGACGATGTGCGGAAATACATACCCGAGATACCGGATTACGGTCACACGATTACCTTGCGGGAAATGTTGCACCACACCAGCGGCTTTCGCGATTTTCTGAGTCTGTTTGTGCTGGCCGGGCGCGACGTGGCAGACGTGCATTCACAAGCGGAAATCATCGACATGATCGCGCGGCAAAAAGGATTGAACAATGCGCCGGGAGAGGCTTGGCTGTACAGCAATACCAATTATTACTTGTTGGGCGTGGTGATCCAGCGCGCGACAAAAAAGTCGCTGAACGAATTCGCCACGGAAAATATTTTCAAGCCGCTGGGCATGACGCACACGCGTTTTTACGATGATCACACGCTGGTGCTGCCGGGGCGGGTGGCGGCTTATAATGCGGGCCAGGACGGCAAGTTTCTGGTGGACTGGTCGACGCAGTATGACATTGTCGGCGCGGGCGGGTTGATGAGTGCGGTGGATGACTTGGTGTTGTGGGACCGGAATTTTTACGAGAACAAGTTGGGCAAAGGGACGCTGGTGAAAGAATTGCAGACCAAGGGTGTGTTGAATGATGGCAAGCCGATCAGCTATGCGCTGGGGTTGGAGATCGCCAGCTACCGAGGATTGCCGATTGTGGAACACGATGGGGCACTGTACGGATATCGCACTAATATTTTGCGGTTTCCGGACCAGCGGTTCACGGCAGTTTGCCTTTGTAACTTGTCGAATGCGAATCCGCACAGTTTGAGCCGCAGGGTTGCGGATATTTATTTGGAGAAAGATCTACGTGCGGAAGCGAGCGAACCGGCATCGCCGAACGAGAAAGGGCTTCCCGACGCGAATCAGTTTGTGGGGAAATACTTGGATCCGCAAAAGCATTTTGTTTACACGTTTTCTGCGCCGGATGGGCAGCTGATGGCATGGGGAGCAAAGCTGAGGCGGGTGGGACCAAATCAATTCCGGGATTTGGGCACGGGAACGATTACGTTTGAAGGCTCGGCTGGAGATATGAAGGCGACGCTCGAAATGGACGGCAAAGCTTTCTTTGCAGGACAAAGGGTCGAGCCGCCACAACTGAATGGGGCGCAATTAGCGGCCTACCCTGGGGAATACCGGAGCGCGGAGTTAGAGGCGACGTACACGCTCAAAGTGGAGCAAGGAAAGCTGACCCTGCGGAACGGATGGAATCCGGCGGAAGACCTTGCGCCGTTGACTAAGGACCAATTTGAAAGCGAGCAATACGGAACGATTGTGTTTCGGCGGGACGCGAATGGACAGGTGAACGGATTCAGCGTAAACACCGTGGAGGCGCGAGATATTGGTTTCGAGAAGAGTAAGTGAGGAGAGCGGATTTCAAAGGTGCGGCTAGGTTCGGTTCGTGTGTAACAAGGAGGATTGTCAACGCAGAGTTCACAGAGGAGAGCAGGGCGCGGTATTTGAACGCCTGTGCGTGGACGGAATCATTTTGAAGATTTCGCGGGAGTGACCCGCTGGATGAGGTCTTGGGCGTCGAAGGGGGCGCGGACTTTGGCGTCGTTGTCGAAATAGACGAAGACATCGCGGGCGTTCACTTTGGGTGACTTGGTTTCGAGGATTTTTTCCGTGGGAGGTTCGCTGCCCTTGGCCCAGGCTAGAACCCAGTTGGCGCATTCATCCAGGGCTTTGGCGTCGTAGCCACTGGCGTAGAGCACTTCGGAGCCGTGCATGCGGCAATAGACAAAGTCGGAAGTGACGTCGGTGATTTTGGGCCATTCGACGGTGTCGGCGCAGACGATGGCGACGTCATACTTGCGCAGCATTTCCAGGAATTCAGGGACGGCGAAACTCTTGTTGCGGATTTCGATGGCGTGCCGCAGCTTGTAGCCGTCTTCGACCTCGTCGAAGGCAACGCGCTTTTTCATCCAGCTGTCGTGATTCGAAGCGAGATATTTTGCGGCGCCGGTGTCGTGCGGCAACATCTTGAGGAAATTTTCCATTTTTTCGGGTTCGAACTTAAAGCTGGGCGGGAACTGCCAGAGGAAGGGGCCAAGTTTATCGCCAAGGAGCAACACGCCGGAAGCGAGGAAATTGGCGAGCGGGGCTTGGACTTCGCGGAGGCGCTGAATGTGGGTGATGTAGCGTGGACCCTTGACGCTGAACTTGAATCCGGGGGGAGTGTCTTTGTACCAGCTCTGGAAGCTGGTGGGCCGTTGCAAGGAATAGAAGGTTCCGTTGATTTCAAGGGAAGTAAGTTTGCTGGAGGCGTACTCGAGTTCCTGGCGCTGGGGAAGCTTCGGAGGGTAGAAGACGCCGCGCCAGGGCACGTAACGCCAACCGGAGATGCCGACGCGAATTTGACCGGTTTTGGGCATGAGCAAGAGCGCAAAGCGCGTGCAGCCAGGAGCAGCGTGTGCGCTGTGGCAGGCCAAAACAATACGGAAAAACCGTTATGGAGGCAAGTAGCAGGTGTTAAGGGGCAGCGAGTTGCGAGTCGAGTTGTTCGCGTGTGGCGAGTTGGGGATCGCGAGAGAGGAGCTCGGCGAGGTGGTGGGTGAGACGCGGCTTTACTTCGGCTAACGTGATGGCGCGCTGCAGAAGTTTTTCGAGCGAAGTGGCTTTGCGATCGGCGATGCCGCAAGGAATGATCAAGTCGAAATAGCGGAGATCGGTGGAAACGTTGTAAGCGAAACCGTGGGAAGTGACCCAGCGGCTGATGTGCACACCAATGGCGGCAAGCTTTTCCTCGCTAGGAGTAGCGTCTACCCAAATGCCGGTTTTTCCGGGGACGCGATAGGCGGTGACGCCGAAGTCGGCGGAGGCTCGAATCATGGCTTCCTCGAGCGTGCGGACATACCAGCCAACGTCGCGCTTGATTCTTTCGAGATTGAGAATGGGATAGCCGACGATTTGTCCCGGGCCGTGGTAGGTAACGTCGCCGCCGCGATTGGTGGTTTGCAATTCCACGTTTTTTTGGCGGAGGACATGCTCGGATGCCAGCAGATTTGTGCGACTGGCATTGCGCCCGAGGGTAATGACGTGGGGATGCTCGCAGAACAGAAGGACGTCGTCGACGGCGTTGGCTTTGCGGGCGGCCACGAGACGCTGCTGGAGGGCGTACGCGTCGATGTAGGAGATCAGGCCGAGGTCGGTGATGAGCAGCGGGGGCATGGGAAGAGTTTAAGAGTGCAAAAGTATAAGAGTGTAAGAGTGCTGGAGTTGGTGATGCTCAGTTGCTCCTTGCCAACTCTATGGTTGAGATCCTTCGTCGCGTACGCCTTCGCTGCGCTAAGGGACATTTGCTCCTCAGGATGACAAACCGATTACTACCCCACTCTATTCTACAATTTTGCAAAGCGGTAACCGATCTGAAGGTTGGCCACTACACGTTGATTTGCAGGCCGCGGACGGAGGCGAAGGCGTCGCCCATGGCTTCCCAAACCGTTGGGTGGGCATGGACCATGTCCATCATGTCGTCGATGGTGCCTTCGAGCTTCAGCACCGCGGCAGCTTCCGAGATAATTTCCGTGGCCAGCGGGCCGATGATGTGGATGCCGAGAACTTCGCCGTATTTTTCGTCGGACACGACTTTGATGAAGCCGCCGTGATTGCCAAGGATGGTGGCTTTGCTATTGCCGAGGAAAGGGAATTTCCCGGTCTTGACGGCATAGCCAGCTTCTTTGGCCTGCTTTTCGGTTAAGCCGATGGAGCCGATCTGCGGCTCGCAGTAAGTAGCGTTGGGAATGCGGGTCTTGAGCAGTTTCTGCGTGGGCAGGCCCTTGATGTGTGTGACGGCGATGATGCCTTCCATCATGGCGGCGTGGGCGAGCAGCGGCATTCCGGCGACAATGTCCCCCACAGCGTAGAGGCCGGGCTCGGCGGTTTGGAAATGCTCGTCGACGTGGACAAAACCACGTTCGAGTTGCGCTTTAGATTTTTCGAGGCCGCAGTTTTCCGTGAGAGGCATGCGACCGACGGCGAGGAGCAATTTTTCGCCTTGCAGGGTTTGCGCTTTGCCGTCCTTATCCTTGAAGGACACAGTGACGCATTTGGCGTCTTTCTTCACGCTATCTACAGCGCAGCCAGTAAAGATGTTGATGCCCTTTTTCTTGAAAGACTTCTCGAGTTCGGCGGAAATTTCCTCGTCTTCGAGAGGCACGACACGAGGCAATGCTTCGAGAATGGTGACTTGGGTACCGAAGGAGTTGTAGATGGAGGCAAATTCGACGCCAACGGCACCGGCGCCAACGACGATCAGGGTTCTGGGAATGTTGGGCAATTCGAGGATGGAGCGATTGGTAAGAATCTGCTTGTGATCAGGCTCGATGCCCGGGAGCGCCTTCGCCTCTGAGCCGCTAACCAGAAGGATGTTGCTGGCTTCGATGGTGGATTTCTTGCCGTCTTTTTCGACAGAGACTTTTCCAGGCCCTTCATAGCGGCCCCAGCCCTGCATCCATTCGACTTTATTTTTTTTGAACAGGAATTCGATGCCCTTGGCGTGCTTGGTAACGATTTTGCTTTTGCGGGCGAGGATATTGGCCCAATTGACCTTGATGCCAGAGACTTCGAAGCCCAGTTCCGCGCCGTTTTTGAAGTGGTCATAGATATCGGCGTGATGCAGGAGCACCTTGGTGGGAATGCAACCAACGTGAAGACAGGTACCGCCGAGAAAGGGGTCTTTCTCGATGACAATGGTTTTGAGACCGAGTTCGCCGGCGCGAATGGCTGAAACGTAGCCCCCCGGACCGCTCCCAATAATCGCAACGTCATATTTCGCCACGCCTAATCTCCCTTCGCAAAGAACGCACGGCAAAGTCTGGCCGAACCACCACAACGGCTCTGGAAAGCAAGCTGATTAGATGCTTGGCAACCGTGGAACGGTAGAACCGGTGGAACAAACCGAAACCGTGAAAGGAGAATTGTAACAGCGTGAAACACAGGGTCGCAAACGAGAGGGCCCGGGGCGGGGAATTTCCATTTCGGAACGGCGCCAAGTACCGGAACCTGCGAAGATTTACTTTACAGTACTACACGAGTTTACTATTGAAGTGATTACTACATTGTTCTATATACGAATGAGTTCTCCCGCAGAGAGACTCTAGGTCGCTCCAGGCACATCGAAAGCGGAGGCACACATGTCGAACGGGGATGGGATTCGTTGGCATTGTCCGAACCGGGACTGCAGCTGGACCATGGTGGCGACACCAGGCACGGACGAAAGCGCCACGCAGCCACGATGCATCTGCGGAAGAACCATGCAGAAAGGGGACGCGGTTCCGGCGTTCCACTATCTGGATTTCTTAAGAGACGACACGGCAGAGGGAGAGGAAGCCGGGGCCGACAAGGAGTGAGTTGCCATGCGGACCACGCGGATCGAAGAGATGCAGGATCGGGGGAAAATACCATTGGTAGTTCGGGCGAGATTCGAAAGAACATTTTTGGGGTTGGGGGTCTTTGCGGCGCTCATTTTATTGGTCGGGGGAGCTTATTTGATGGCCGAAGCGTTGATGGATCCGATTGGGGCTTCGGACATGGCGGTGCTGACGGCGGGATTCGCATTGTCGCTCTCGAGTTTTTTGCTGGTGTACCTGGTGCTGCCGCAACGAATGATGCAAATGGCGAAACGTGAGCGTGAAGAACGCGTGGATGAACAGTGGAAAGGCCCGGTAGTAACGGTTTACCGCCCGCCGATACGCCAGCAACCGCCGGCGAAAGAATTGCTGAGCGCCCACAAGCATCTGCCCGGACCGATGTGAAAGCCGGATCAGGCGCGGGCAGCAGCGGCCAAGTATTGTTTCTCTAAAATAATGCGGTGATGACGCTCGTGACCGGCGATGATAAAGCCGAGGGCGAAGACGCTAACTTCCTTTTGGCTGGCAATGCCGCGACGGAGCCAGGCTTCATGATCGAGAGAGCGGACCAAGCAGATGGTAGCCTGACGCACGGCGGAAAATTCCTCAAGAAGGTCTGAGAGCGTGCGCGAAGAAAAATTGCCATGGGTTACGTAACCGTCTTGTTCAAAGCTGGGCAAGGGTGTGCCATCGGCGCGAGCAAAGCGCAATAAGCGATAGGCAAAAATGCGTTCGCTGTCGGTGATGTGGCCGAGCACTTCTTTAATGGACCATTTGTCGGGAGCATAGCGGAAAGTTGCCTGCTGCTCGGTCAATGGAGTGAGCATCTCCACCAGCTCTCGACGTTGGTCCTGCAAAATCTCGAGAAAATCCCCGCTGGGAACCAGGTGAATGTATTTGGCGTAAGCAATGGCATACTCGTCCTGTTGTGGGCGCTTCTGTGTCATGATTTCGATGCCTCCCGGCAGGCTGGAGAAATAAATTATAACGCGAGAAATGGCCGGGGAAACTGCGGAAACAGGATAGGGCGAACGAATGGGCGGATGGCGTTTTGAAGCGATGCGCGTGGCTTTTCAAGGGGAACCCGGGGCGTTCAGCGAAGCCGCGGCCGTGCAATTGCTGGGTGAGGAGATCCAGACCGTGCCCCGCGGCACGTTTGAGGCGACGTTTCGGGCGATAGCGGAAGGCGCGGCGGATGCGCTGCTGGTGCCGGTGGAAAATACGCTGGCGGGTTCGGTAGTGCGGGTGTACGACCTGCTGCTGGAGAGTCCACTGGAGATTTGCGGCGAGACGATTCTGCCGATCGAGCACCATTTGATGGGTTGCCCAGGAGCGACGTTTGAGGGACTGCGGTCGGTGGCCTCGCACCCCATGGCGCTGGCGCAGTGTGAGCGATTTTTCGAGACGAATCCGAAGCTGAAACGCGTGCCCGCAGAGGATACCGCGGGAAGCGTGCGAGAGATGATGGAGCGTGGGGACCGGAGTGCCGCTTCGATTGCGGGGAGACACGCGGCGGGGGTCTACGGAGCCGTTGTTCTGCGCGAAAATATTGAAGATAACGCGGAGAATTTCACGCGTTTCGTGTTGCTATTGCCGCCGGAGGAAGCGCAAAGGTTCCGGGCGAAGGATGCGAAGAAAATGTCGCTGGCAATGCGCTTGGCGCACCGTCCGGGAGCGCTGTTGGCCTCGTTGGAACCTTTTTCGCGGCAGGGAGTGAACTTGTTGAAGATTGAAAGCCGACCGATCCACGGAAAACCGTTCGAGTATCAGTTTTACCTGGATGTGGAGGCAGAGCAGCGGGAGCCGTTGGAGAAGGCGTTAAAGGAAGTACGTGGCGCGACGAGCGATTTGCGGGTGTTGGGGCTATACGCAGCGGCGAAGCGGTAGCGGCTCAACGGGAAATGCCCATTCGAGAATCAACAGAAACGAACGGCCCGCTTCCCTTCGCAAAAACGGCTCAGGGCAAGCCGAAAGCGGGCAGAGGCAAGATGCAGTGATGATGCCGAGATGGGGCGCTGCGCTGCGGCGCCCCTACGAAGAAAAAAGCAGGACAGCGGCGTAAAGCTGGCTGCTGCAAAGCGGCGGGGGACACAGCGAAAAACCAACTTCAATCCCGAGAGAGAATCTACAAAAACACGGGCGTCGTCGCGCCGGTTTGGAACCGGCGGTTCGCGCGGCTAGTTTAGTTGCTGGCGATGGTTTTGGCTGGGGCTAGATCGGGCGGTGGGCCGATGTTATCGGGGAGCTTGCCGTTGAGAGCGTCGAGGAACTGCAGCAGGTCGTCGCGCTCGTCGAAGCTGAGTGTGTCGAGGGAGTGGATCTCCTTGTCGAGATGCGGGTTCCAGTTGCCGCCGCCGATGTAGTGGGCCAAGGCGTCTTTGACGGTGGGGAAGCTGCCGTCGTGCATGTAGCGGCCGCGGTCGGCGAGGTTGCGAAGGCTGGGAGTTTTGAAGCAGCCCATGTCGGCGTCGACTTTGGTAATGGCGTAACGGCCCAGATCGTTGAGTTCCCCCCGAGTGTCGGCACCTACGCCGAGATTGTGAAATTTGTTGTCAGTGAAGAGCGAGTAGTCCTTGCCGATGGTGTGGCAGACGGCGCAGTTCCCTTTTCTGGGGCTCATGAAAATTTTCAGACCGCGCTGGGCCGCAGAAGACATAGCCCTGGAATCGCGCCCGTAATAGAAACGGTCGAAGGACGAATCGCCGGCGATTACGGTGCGTTCGAAAGAGGCAATTGACTTCACCACCATATCGATGGTGATCTGGTCGGTACCCCAAGCCTGTTTGAATAGCGCCGGATAGTTGGGATCGGCCTGCAGGTGCTTCACTGCACCATCGAGGCTGTGCGCCATTTCGACGGGATTGGCGATGGGACCTTTGGCCTGCTCTTCCAGGCTGGCGGCACGACCATCCCAAAATTGCAGAGTGAAGTAAGCGGAATTGATGACCGTGGGAGCGTGGCGCGTGCCGGTCCTTCCGCCGACGCCAACCGAGACCGGGCGCTTATCGGAAAAGGCAAATTGCGGGGCGTGGCAGGAGGCACAAGAAATCGTGCCGTCCGAAGAAAGAAGTGGGTCGTAATAAAGACGGCGGCCAAGAGCGATTGTTTCTTCCGTGGGCGGGTTATCGGGCGGAATGGGAACCGGCGGCAAACCGAGAGGGGTTTTGATCTGCACGGGTTTGCCGATGGGCAGGACCGAAGACGCGGGCGCCTGAGCATGGGCCGGGAGATAGGCGAGAACGGCGAGGCAAAGCGCGCCGAGAGCCAAGGCGGCGAAAATAAGGAGACGTGTAATGGGTCTCATGGCTAGGACCTCCGTGAAAGGAAGGGTAGCAAGCGAAGGACACAGGGCTCTGTGACGGGTGAACTAAACCGTGGGAGAAGCGGGGCAGGCAAGACGCAGGGAACAGCGGCGCAAAAGCCGCTGCTACACGTGCCGGTAAAAGCACGGCCCGCCTCAGAAGGCGGCCGCTACAAAGGCGGTTCAAGCCGCGTTGGTTGAGATCCTTCGTCGCGAAAGGAGCTCCTCAGGATGACACGTGATGGAGCGTTTGGGCTGATAGGCCAAAGCTGGAAGATCGAAGAGAGATTCCTCGCTTCGAAGACTTCGTTCGGAATGACTTCGCTCGGAATGATGTGTTTTTTCGACTACGTGCGCACATGGGGCGCAGCATGCTGCGCCCCTACGAGTATGTTGGTTCGCGTTAGCAGTAGCTGCAGGCTTCGTCGCCCATGTTGCTAGACATATCGTCCTTGATGCGGCGGAGACGACGGCCGAGGCGGTCGGCCAGTTGATGCCGCGCGCGCCAGAGGCGAGCCTTCAGCGTGTTTTCGGTGACGCCAAGTTTCTTGGCGGCTTCGCCGGTGGAATAGCCCTGTACTTCACGAAGCAGGAAAGCCGAACGCAGAAGCGGGGAAAGTTCGTCGAGATTTTCGTTGATCATCTCGCGAATTTCCGTGCCCGCGTAGAGCTGCTCCGGGTTCGGAGCATCATCGGCGAAGCGTTCCGTAGCGGGCAGTTCGTCTTCGTGATGGGTTTCATCCAAAGAAACCGCCGGGCGAGCCTTGGCGCTACGGCGCTTCATGAGCGCGGCATTGATGACGATGCGCGTGAGCCAGGTGGAGAACTGCGAGCGGCCTTCGAAACGCTTCAAGTTGCGATAGGCCGAAAGCAGACCATCCTGCAAAGCGTCCTCGGCATCTTCGGCATTGCCCAGGACGCGAAGCGCGGTTTGAAACAGCGGGCGATGATAGCGGCGAAAGAGAGTTTCGATCGCCTGAGCATCGCCGCGCTGTCCCGCGCGGATCAGCTTATTCTCGCTAACCTGCGTGTTGCTAATAATTTGCGTAGCCAGTTGCGTTGCCATTTGCTCCCCCATGAGACCCCGTAAGAGTCTCTAAGACGAAAAAAGTTACAGAATAGTTCCCCCCGAAAAGCCGTAGCTCAGTGCACCGGTGCAGTGCCACCACCCATCTTGGGCCGTTTCAGTAAGAAGAAGAGTGGGATGATGCACACGAAAACGATGCCCAGTAGCTTGAAATCGTCCAGAAACGACAGCATGGCGGCTTGGCGCTGAATCATGGAGTAGACCAAGCCTTGCGCGCGTTCGGCAGCATGGACCGGCGAAGCGCCCGACGCGGCGAAGCTGACGGTAAGAGCCCGCACGGTACTGCGATAACTGTCGCTAAAGACGTTGACGTGCTCGCCCAGTTGCGCCATGTGGAACTGGGTGCGGCGCTCGAGAAGGGCGGTGACGGAGGCGATGCCGACGCTGGCGCCAATGTTGCGCGCGAGATTGATGATGCCGGTGCCCATATTGGTTTGTTCGCGTGGCACGTAGGCGAACGCGGAAACGTTGATGGGAATGAAAAGAAACGCCAGGCCAAAGCTCTGCAGCATGCGGCCGAGAACCGCGTGGCGATAGTCGAGCTGAAGATTCCAGCCGGCCATCACGAAAAGAGCGAGAGCGGAAATGGTGCAGCCAAACGCGATCAGATAGCGCGGACTGACGCGCGACACCAGCATACCGACCACGGGCATCATCAACATGATCACGGCGCCGCCGGGCGAAAGGGCTAAGCCTGCCAGTTCGGCGGGATAGCCGAGCAGTTCCTGAAGCAGTTGCGGGATAAGAACGGTGCTGGAGTAGAGCACAAAGCCCAGGAAAAACATCGCGGTGGTGGCGATGGCGAAGTTGCGGTTCTTGAGCATGCGGAAATCGACGATGGGCTCCTTGGAGCGCAGCTCCCAGATGATTCCGGCGATGACGCCGATGACCATGGTGACGGCGAAGAAGCGGATGAAATTGGAGGAGAGCCAATCTTCGCGCTGGCCTTTGTCCAAAATGATTTGCATGCTGCCGAGGCCAAGACTGATGAGGCCCAGGCCGATATAGTCGACGCGAAAGCCTTGCTTGAGGTTGACGCGCTTCATGTACGGCGGGTCGGAAACCAGGAAGTAGGTCAGCATCAGGGAAATGATGCCTACCGGGACGTTGATATAGAAAATCCAGCGCCAAGAGTAATTGTCGGTGATCCAGCCGCCGAGCCACGGGCCAATCGTGGGAGCAACCACGACAGCGATGCCATACACGGCGAAAGCCATACCGCGCTTGCTGATGGGAAAGGTGTCGTTGAGGATGGCTTGCTCGCTGGGTTGCAGACCTCCGCCACCCACACCTTGCATAATGCGGAAGACCACCAGCATACCGAGACTGGCCGCAAAGCCGCACAAGAAGGAACTGAGTGTGAAGATGGCCACGCAAATCATGTAAAAGTGCTTGCGGCCAATCACGGAAGAAAGCCAACCGGAGAGCGGCAAAATGATGGCGTTCGACACGAGATAGGACGTGAGCACCCAGGTGGATTCATCGGCACTGGCAGACAAGTTGCCGGCGATATGGGGCAGCGCGACGTTAGCGATGGAAGTGTCCAGAACTTCCATGAAGGTAGCCAAGGTCACGGTAATGGCGATCACCCAAGGGTTGATCGAGCCATCCGGCATGCGCAGCTTCGCTTGGAGTCTCTGCAACATAAACCTTGCGAATCTTCCTCGCTTACTTGGTAATCACCGTCGCTTCCACGTTCATGCCCGGACGCAAGATCGCCACTTGCGGGGGAATCGGATCGAGCACGATTTTCACGGGAATGCGCTGCACCACTTTGACGTAGTTGCCGGTGGCATTTTCCGGCGGAAGCAGACTGAGCACCGCACCCGTAGCGCCGGCGATGGAATCCACGTGGCCGGTGAAGGTTTTGCCGTAAGTGTCCGACTCGATATAGGCCTTTTGGCCCGGCTTCATGTTGCGGAGCTGCGTTTCCTTAAAATTGGCGGTGACCCAAACGTCTTGCAGAGGCACCACGACGAGCAGCCCCTGACCGGCTTGAACGATCTGGCCGGGTTCAACGGATTTGTGGGTGGCCACACCATCGACGGGGGCAATGATGTTGCAATAGCTGAGATTGAGCTTAGCGGCGTCGAGTACGGCGCGGGCCCGGTCGACATTGGCGAGCTGAGCCTGGGCGTCGGCAGAACGCATGGTGACGCTTTTTTCGTTGGCATGGGCGGTGCTGACGGCGGCCTTGGCACTATCCACGCGGGACTTGGCGGCCTCCAGTTGAGCCGCGCTGATCTCGATATTGCGCTGCGCTTGCGAGAGGCGCTGTTGATCGGCCGTGAGGGCACTGTCTGTGGCTTGCGCATTGGCTCTCGCGGCGTCGTACTGCTGCTGGGATATTTCGCCCTTTTGCATGAGAGGGCCGTAGCGCTCGAGATCGGCTTTGGCCAGTTCGGCGTTGGCGCGGCTCTTAGCCACATTGGCCTGCGCGACGGCCAGATCCGCCGTCTGAGCCTGTTCGTACATGGCTTGCGCGCGGGCTAGATCGGCTTGCGCACCGGCAAGCTGCGCGTCGGCGGTGGAGGTGCCGCTGGCTACCGTTTCGCTGGTACGAGGAACATCGACGCCCGCGGAACGCGCCTGGCTTTCCGCGAGGGCCAGTGCAGCGGCAGCCTGATCGACCGCGGCTTTGTAGTCGGCGGGATCAATTTTCACCAGCACCTGGCCAGCCTTCACCTGCTCGTTATCGTTGACCAGCACCTGAGAGACGCGGCCATAAATTTTGGAAGCGACCGGAGTGATGTGGCCGTCAACCTGCGCATCGTCGGTGGACTCGCGATTGTAGAAGTAAAGGAACATGCCGATGGCGACCACCACCAGGCCGATCACCGCAAACATCAGGATCCGGCGCACTTTTGGACTGGCCAACGGCTTGGCCGCCGGAGGTTCCGGCTTGGGCGGTTCGACAGCCGACCGCTTCACGCTCGCGTCGTTTTCGAGTCCAACCTCAATCTCCACACTCATCGTGTCCTCACTTCACTTCGAATAGGTCTTTTCCATCTCGCCGATGGAACGTGCGTAGTCCGCGCGAGCCTGGTTGAAGCGATACAGCGCGGCAATCTGGTTATCGTTGGCGCGAGACAAGGAATCCTGGGCGGTGATCACTTCAATGTTGTTGGCCACGCCGGCGGAGAAGCGGTCACGCGCTTGATCGACTTCCTGCTTGGCCAAGACCACCCCAAGGTCCGCGACCTGCACTTCGTTGCGGGCGGATTGCAGGTTCAGCAGAGAAGTTTTGACCTCGAGAGCAATCTGGTTGCGCAGGTCGTCTTTTTGCTGCTCGAGCTTCTGCAGTTCGAGATTGGACTTGGTGACTTCCGCTTTAATGCGCCCGCTGGTAAAGAGCGGTACATCGAAGCTGGCCGCGTATTGGTAAGTGGGAATGCCGTTGTCCAGCGTGGTGCCGAGGTATGCCCAATTGCCGTCGGCGCGGAGGGTAGGCAAACGTTCATATTGAGCAGCTTGCTTGTCGAGTCTCACGATTTTTTCGCGCTGCAAGATGGCTTTCCATTCTTCGCGGGTGAGCAAGGCCTGGTCGATGCTGGTGTCGATCTCGGGCTGCGGAGTGTCGAAGAAGCCGAGGGAGTCGGCAAGTTCAATCTTCTGGCGGGGATCAAGGTTGAGAAGCCTGCTGAGAGCGAAAAGCGAAGCGTCGCGATCGTCCTCTGCCTGAATCAAGACTTGCTTTTCATTTTGCAGTTCGACGTTGGCGCGAAGGGTGTCGATGCCGGTGCCCACGCCTTGCTTTTGCAGGTCGGCCGCCTGGTCGTAAAGCGCCTGGGCCAGTTCGACCCGGGAGCGCGAAGCTTCTACGTTGGCGACGGCACGCAGAGTGCCTATATATTGCGAGACCACCAGCAGAATGACTTGCTCGCGCGTGGACAAACTGTCCGCATTGCTGGCGTTGACGTTGATGCGCGACGCCTGGTAGCGCTTCCACAAGGCCAGATCGAAGATCTGCGTACCGAACGTGGGACCTGCGGAGATGATCTGATAAGGACCGATGTGACCGGGAAGTTTCTCACCGGGAACGAGCGGTTTGCCCCCGAACTCGGCAGTGAGGTTAACGCGGTTGAGCGATTCGGAGGCGCGCAGATCCGCTTGCGGTAACAGGGCCGCGCGCGTGATGTTCTTGTCTTGCACGCTTTCCGCCGCAGTGATCAGCCCAATCTGCTCGGTGGGATTCTGCTTGAGAGCCAGAGCGACGGCCTGCTCGAGCGAGAGGCGGACAGAGGCAGGAGACGCCGCGGCGGCCTTTTGTTGGGCAAGCGCGAGGCTCGGAATCAGAACGAGGCTGAAGAAGATCACATAAAAGATAATGGGAGTGCCCTTGGGCTTTTTCGCTTTGCCGGGCGCGGCCTCTTCGGAAGTGGCTATCTCGTCGACGATGGCCTGGTTCAAGCAGCCTTCGGCCTGAAATTCCGCGCCGAGCCGATGCATCTCGCGGAGCAACATTTTGCCGGCATTATCGATAAAGCTGACGCCACAAAGGTTGACGATGAATTTCTGTTTTGGAGCGGCGGCATACAACTCGCGCCAACACTGCTCGACGGTACCCACGGAGGGACCGGCAATGCGGCCCTCAATGGCGAGGACCGTCTTGGCGCGCTTGGTTTCGGTAGTAATTCGGAGCATGGATGCCTTCTTGGAGCGAGGAAAATGGAGCAAGGCAAAGGCCAGTGGAGTGGGTTCGTCGAAGGTGAATAAGTGTATGATTGTCATATATTTACAACATTGCTACACTGTCCTGTGCCATTGTCACTTGACCATATTATGTCATATGCCTTCATGTTCGCACCAAGGCTTTAGCCCATATGTGGGCAGAAGGCTGAGTTGCGGGTCACGGTTGCATGCGTCCTCTCTGCGCCGAGCGCGTAAAAGTAGATACGAACGAGGCGGGGGAAAAGTAACAACGGTTCATAACTAAACGGTGTTAAGTTTGGATGTAAAAAATTTTGCCTGGTTACCCCTTTTTCAGCAAGCTGCCTGCGATCAATGTATCGGTCATGGAATGAATGAGTTTGTCGGTGGCGACAAAGGGAAAGTGATCGCACTTGACGATGAGCAAGGAAGTGAGCCCGTGGATTCCGGCCCACAAGATTTGGCTGACCAATTCGGGATCCACGTCGCGCAACTTTTTGGCCGCGATGCAGCCGGAAACGGCGCGACGCAGGAAATCGAAAGCCTGCATGCCGGAGTCCGTCTCGGGATTCTTGTGATGGTGGTCCAGGCCCTCGGGGACGGGCATCATGAACGTGGCGCGATAATGATGGGGATTTTCGAGACCGAACTTAATGTAAGCCACCAGTCCGCGGCGAATCCGCTCCACTGGATCGATGGATTGCTCGTGAATCCGAGCAAGAATTTGCGAAAGGCGGGCGAAGGTCTCTTGGCAAACCTGTTCGAGTAGTTCCGTTTTGTCTTTGAAATGCAGGTAGATGGTAGTGGGGGAATACTCGATTTTTTCGGCGATGCGGCGCATAGAGACGTTTTCGTAGCCGTCCCGGACAAACAGTTCGCTGGCCGCATCGAGAATTTCCTGGCGGAGGAACTGTTTTTGGCGAAGCTTGCGTTCTAGAAGACCCATGGCTGAGTTAACAGTGTTAAGTATATTATCAACCGCACCGCGAAGTCAAACCGCCGCTGCTTTTTCTAGGTTACCGGAGGACGGCGCACAGCAATCGCCTGCATTTCGAAATGGCCGCCGCCCAGGATCGAAGCGACGCCGACAAATTCGCGCGCCGGAAGATCCTTGGTGAAATAGCTTTTGTAGATGGCATTGAATTTGTCGTAGTAGGAAAGATCGGTGCAGGAAATCTGCACATAGACGAGATCGTCCATGGTGAAACCGGACTGGGACAGAAGCGACTTGTAGGATTCGAGCAAGTTGCTGACTTCGTCCTCGATTTTAGCGGGCGGCTTGCCGGTTTTGGGATCGAAGCCGATGTTCCCGGCCATATATAAGGTGTCGCCTACCAGGATGGCATTGCTAAAAGCGGCTTGCGGGGAACGGCTGGGCAGGTTGATGGCGCGCCGGTTGGACTGCGCAGCGGATTGCGAGAAAGCGCTGTGAACGGTGAAAAATGCGGCGAGGGCCAGAGCGGTAGCGAGAAAGAGCACACGACGATTCATGAACGATCCCCCATTCAGAGTGTGATGAGCCGGTGGGCGGAGTGTAGTCTGCGGAGCCGCCTTACAGCAAGAGGAAAGGGGTTCTGCTAAGATGCGGGCTGGCCGGGGGACCATTCATGAAAACAATGGGGAAAGCGTTTGCTGTGGCAGCGTGGTGTGCGCTGGCGCTGGCGGGGCCGGTGGCGGCACAAAGCGACTTGGACGAGAAGATCGACAGCAACATCGCGGATTGGGTGGGAACGTATAAACATATACACGCGAATCCGGAGCTTTCGACGCAAGAAAAAGAAACCTCGGCATTGATAGCGGGAACCCTGCGGCGGCTCGGATACGAAGTCACCGATCATTTTGGAGAGTACGAAGATCCAAGCCTGGTGTCATACGGAGTGGTGGCAGTGTTGAAGAACGGGCCCGGACCCACAGTATATGTGCGGACGGAACTGGATGCGTTGCCGGTGCGGGAGAACACGGGCTTGCCGTATGCCAGTAAAGTGACGGTGAAGCGGGCAAATGACGAAGTGGGGGTGATGCACGCCTGCGGCCATGACCTGCATATGACGGTGTTTCTAGGCACAGCAAAGATGCTGGTGGAAGAGAAGAGTCACTGGAGCGGCACCGTAGTGATGATTGCGCAGCCTGCGGAGGAAACCGTGGGGGGCGCGGCGGCGATGTTGCGGGCCGGTTTATTCGAAAAGTTCCCCAAGCCGGACTACGTGTTGGCACTGCACGATTTTGCGACGCTGCCGGCGGGCAAGGTAGCTTGGCGCGCGGGCACCATGCTCGCAGGAGCAGATTCTGTGGACATTACGTTTCGGGGATATGGCGGGCACGGGGCCGCGCCGAACATGACCAAAGATCCGATTGTAATGGCGTCGGAGTTTGTGGTGTTTTTGCAGACGGTGGTGAGCCGCGAAGAGGATCCGCTGCAGCCTACAGTTGTGACCGTGGGATCGTTCCATGCCGGGACCAAACACAACATCATTCCGGACGAGGCGCATTTGCAGTTGACCGTGCGCACCATGACGCCGGAACAGCGGGAGAAAACGCTGGCGGCAATCAAACGGGTGGCGAATGGTGTTGCCGAAGCGGCGGGTGTACCCGCAGACCGCGCGCCGGTCATAACAGTGGACCCGGATGGAGTTCCGGCTACGGTGAACGATGTGGCGCTGACCAAGCGAGTGGCGGCCAGCTTGGATAACGCGCTCGGTAAACAAAATGTGTTGGAAGGAAAGCCGGTGATGGCCAGCGAGGATTTCAGCCTGTTTGCGCTGAGCGATCCGAAGCCGCCGATTTGTATGTTTTGGCTGGGGGCAGTGGATCCGGCGAAGATCAAAGAAGCGCAGGAAAAGGGAACGCCGCTACCCAGTCTGCACTCGAGCGAATTTGCGCCACTGCCGGAGCCAGCGATCCGCACCGGGGTGAAAGCGATGAGCAGCGTGGTGATGGACTTGTTGAAGAAGTAGATTGCAGGGCTGGGGGCTGGGTCAGTGGTCGGTAGCCGGTGGTCCGGAGGGCTGTGACGGAGGTGTGGCGCTCGGCGTTTGCGGAGCAGTAGCGGGCGCAGACGCGGGAGCAACTGCCGGTGCAGGCGCAGATTCAGGTTTTGCAGTTGGCTTGCTCTCCGCAACTTCCTTCACGATGGCGGCGCAGCGATCCATGCTGATTTTGCAGGCGGGATCGTAGATGCGGCACTGTGCCAGAGTAAACTGGCAACCACAGGTGCAGTTTTCGGCGTTGAATTTGTGCAGCACGACGGCGCGCTGTTGGGGGGTGAGGCCCTCGGTGTTGACGCCAGGAAGCATAGTGGCGCGATCGGCGTGTTTCAGGAAAATTTCGCCAGTGTCGTTGAAGGTTTCAATCTGCGCGGCGACGGGTAAGTTCAGCAGAGCGCGCACTTCGGTCTCGTAAAGCGCAGGATTGAAGAGACCGACATGTTTCTGGACCACGCGACCTTCAGGGTTGATAACGAAAACGGTGGGTAGCGCGGCAATGCCACCGTAAGCCATGCGCACTTCGGGGGAGGTGAGCGCCACAGGATAGTTGATGCGCTCGCTTTTTACGATGTCGCGGAGATTGTCCTCCTCATCCTCATCCACGACCATGCCGATGATTTGCAATTGGTCCTTATATTTGCTTTGGAGCTCGACAAGTCCGGGAATTTCGGCACGGCAGGGTCCACACCAAGTGGCCCAAAAATTAAGAAGGATCACCTGACCTTTGTGGGCGGCGAGGGAGACGTCCTTGCCGTCGAGGTCTTTCACCTGGAAATCGGGGGCGGGATCGGGATCGCGAACGAAGCGAATCACCGGAAGTTGTGCCTCGGAGCCCAGCGGGAGCATCGAAATGAGACAAGCCCCCAGAAGACCAACGACCAAGGTCAGGTGTAGCGGCTTCCGGAGTGAAAAACCAGTGCGCATGGCGACCCTAACAGGAGAACACAAAGGGGAGGGCGTGCCAAGTCGCGAGGAAGTGGGTTTAGCCGGGAAGATACACGGGCTGCAGGTGTGCGTCATATCACAGCGTGGCATGACCGGGCACGAGGAAAATTGGCATAAGGGGCACGGGGAATATTGGTCAGACCATTCCACGTTCCAGGTCGAGGATGAGAAAGGAATCATGAAAGACGATTTTCAGCGATGGCTGGAGCGCGCTCGGCAGATGAGACCCGAGAGCACAGGTCCGTCGGATTTGAACGGAATACCTTTTATACGAGTGAGCAATGACCGGTATGCACGGGAAGCGACTTTCGAGGACCGCTTGACATTCGAAGACCGGCAATTGTTGAAGGACATGGGAATTCTGCTGTAGGAATCGCAAGGGAACACTCGCGTTTTTTCATTCGCCCCTTTGTCGCTGCGATCGCCAGGCTCGTCAGATAGCGGGCGCGCGGACCCGCCCATTTGCCGATGTGAACCACTCCACATACAGACGCTGATTTAAATGGGCCGCTTGATGCCGAGTTTGCGCATGCGCGCTTGTAGCGTGGTGCGTTTGATACCGAGAATGGCGGCCGCTCCGCGGGGGCCGGAGATGCGCCACTGGGTTTGCCGCAAGATCTGCAGGATATGCTGACGCTGGGCGTCGTCGAGCGTGCGCGTCGAAGCCAGAGGTGTGGCCGTTGCCGGTTGGGATTCGTTGGCGCGCGGCAGGTCGATGGGGCCAGCGGCAAAGGCTACGGAAGCATTGTTTTCTTTAAACTCGGCGAGGGGCACGCGCAGTTCCTTTCCCGGCGAGAGCAGCACGGCGCGCTCGATGAGATTCTCCAGTTCGCGCACATTGCCTGGCCAGGAATAGTTGGCCATGGCGTCCATCACCGGGGCGGGCACGTATTCCACGGTCTTATTGGAACGGCGGCTGAACTTCTGGACAAAATAGCGGACGAGCAAAGGCACGTCCTCCGGGCGTTCGCGCAACGGCGGGATTTGGATGGGGAAGACGTTCAGGCGGTAATACAAATCGCTGCGGAATTTTTTTTCGGCGACGAGTTGGTTCAGGTCGGTGTTGGTGGCGGCCACGACGCGGGCATCGACACGAATGGTACGATTGCCGCCGAGGCGTTCGAACTCCTGTTCCTGAAGCACGCGAAGCAGCTTGGGCTGCAACTCGAGAGGCAGGTCGCCCACTTCGTCGAGGAAGAGCGTGCCCCCATCGGCAAATTCGAAGCGGCCGACCTTCTGGGTGAGGGCGCCGGTGAAGGCGCCTCGTTCGTGGCCAAACAGTTCGGACTCAAGCAAGCCCGCGGGAATCGCCGCGCAATTGACTTTGACAAAGGTGCGTGTGCTGCGCGGACTGAGATTGTGAATGGCGCGGGCGATGATTTCCTTGCCGGTGCCGGTTTCGCCGAGGATCAAGACAGTGGTGCTGGCCGGAGCGGCCAGTTCCACTTGGGCGAGGGCGCGGCGAAGGGCGGGACTCTCGCCGATGATTTCGTCGAAGCTGAATTCCGTGCGTATCTCTTCTTCGAGATAGAGCTTCTCGACCGCGAGCTTGTCTTTCAGCGCGTCGATTTCCTTGAACGCGAGTGCGTTTTCAAGAGCAATAGCCACTTGGGAGGCGATCTGGCAGAGCAATTCCACATCGGGGGTAGAGAAGTTTTGCGGGTTGCGACTGGCGAAATTGATGGTGCCGAAGGTGCGGCCGTGAGTGGTGAGCGGCACGCAACAAACGGATTGGACGCCTTGCGAGCGCAAATAGTGGATCACGTGGGGATGGAAACGATCGATCTCTTCGCCGCGCGCGATGACCACCTCGCCGCGGGAAATCGCCAAACCGGCCGGGGAACCTTCGAGAGGCACGGTTATTTCGTTCTTGGTATCCGGCATGGGAATAGGAGCATCGAGCGCATGAATTTTGAGCAGGCCGCCGGAGGTGGGGTCCAAGAGGGCCAAGCTGGTGTAATCGTGAGGGATGACCGACTTCACCGAAGAAACGATGCCGCGAAAAAGAGCGGTGATGTCGCGCGTGCTGACGAGAAGATTGTTGATGTCGAGAAGGACCTGCAAACGATCGCGTTCGCGGGCCAGTTGCTTCTGATAAGCCTGGGCCGCTTCGAAGTTCAGGGCGTTGTCGACGGCGACGGCCACTTGCGCCGCCACGCGCTTCATGAACTCCACTTCACTGTCGGTGATGCAGCGTGGCACATAGCGGCCAAAACAAAGAGCACCGAGACGATGCTGGGCCGTGGTTAGGGGCAAAATGGCAACGGTGCGCACGCGGGCCCTTTGCAGCATTTCCATGAACAGCGGATAACGCGTATCGGTGGCGGTGTCCAAGGTGACGAAGGGCTGCTGATTTTGCCAAACCCAGCCGGAAGGCGAGAGCTCGACGGGATACTCGGAAGGTTCGTCCTCGGTTACGACGGGCTCGCTGGTTTCCAGGATGTGCAGGCGCATGGCGTTGCGCGCCGGGTCGTGGCGAACGAGCACGAGAAAATCGAATTGCAGGACCGCGTGGAGGCGCTGGGAAAGTTCGTGGAAAAGCGCCTTGAGGTCGCGCTGCTGCGCGATGGCTTCGGTGACTTCCAGGAGCGCTTCAATTTGACGGTCAGAGTGCTCGGCACCCGAGAAGGCGGAAGTGTCGGCGGGAATGTTCTGGGCATCCTGCATCAATTGCAGAATAGCATCCGGCTCGTTGAGGGAACAACCGTGGGGAAGTGCGCGAAATGGCGGGGATTTGCGTATACTCGGTTGCGCGAGAACGCGTAAAGGGGGCGTGAGAGCGTGAAGAGACGGCGTCGATCCGCGGGCGACGTTGCGTGGTTGACGGCTGTGATTAGTGTGGTTGTACTTGCGTGGCTACAGTGTGCCGGATGCGGGCAATCGCCTGGGCCCGGACCGTCACCGAAGAGCACTGAAGAATCGCGCAGTGCGCCGGCAACGGTCCCGCAAGTGGACCGCTACGATCTGGAACGCGACGAAGAACGCGGCGGCCATACGCTCGACCGGCACGTGGGCAGAACCGACGACGAACTGCGGGAACGGTTGCGCCGGGAGCGCCATATTTCGGCAGCATCCACGTGGACAGATCGCGAAACCGCAGAGGTTACGGTGGCGGAGGGATTGCGAGCGGAACGCGGCCGCATTGAGCGATGGATGCAGCGCGGCTATCCGCGGGCCAACCTGGCGCTGCACTATGACGCTGGGCGGCCAATTGGGCGGAGCCTGAGGCGAGGCGAAGACCAGGTCGTGGGTTGCACCAGCGCCGTGATTGTTTTGCGCGCGGACGGTCCCAACAGTTTCTATGTGCTGACCACGTACCCGGAGGTACGCGAATGAGCCAAGGACATGCGGGTGGTGAGAGGAAGCCATTTGGTCCGGCGGACTATCCGGCATTGCGGGAGTTTTTTCCAGCGTACTTACACGAGGATTTCGGGGAGGAATATGGGTCTTCGCTGGAAGCGGTGAAAAGCTTTCTGACGGACGCGAGCGGCGACGAGATTTTGCAAGTAAAAGAAGAATGGAAGAGTTTTCGCGAAGCGTTTCGTGGGCGGCCGTTCCCAGAGATGCAGGAGGCCATCGGCAGGCTTGGGAGCGCGTGGCGGCCAGAAAAGGAAGAGGAATTGAAAGATTGGGATGAGAGTTTCAGCCACGCTGCGACCTAGGTAGGGCAACTTCACACCGCCTTTCTGTGCAATCGCGAGCCGCACGATTCTCGCTCGAAAACAACTGGACTCGAAAAATAAACGGGCGTCCGACAGACGCCCGTCGTCAGCTGAAATAAGGATCAGTTGGAGAACGGCAGGCCCGGAAGCACCTGTGTGCCTTCTGCTTGCACGGCATCCAGTGCATTGGGATTGAGTCCCAGCGCCTTAAGGATCGTAGGAGCGATTTGCACGGTTTCCACGGTGGAAGTCACGGTCTTCTTGCCGAGGCAAGAGTTGGAAACCAGCAGGATCACATTGGTGTCGTCGCGCGAGAAGCCGCCATGTTCCGCGAGCTTCTTGGTGCTGCCGGAGTAAGTCACGCCGATGTTCGGGGTGGTAAGGATATCGGGAGTGCGCGGATCGCCATACGGAGGGAGTCCGGGCCGGTTGAAGTAAGTGCGAAGGATCGGTCCAGAGAAGATTTCGCCGATGCCGGCCACGTTGTTGGTCGTGGGCGAGGTGGTGCGCAGCAAGCTGACGGCACTTTCCGTGGTGCAGCTACTGTTGAGCCACACCAGCGAGACATCGTCCTCGGTCGGCCCGATGCCGGTGGGGTTCGAGGGCGACTCGGAATAAGGCAAGCAACCAGCGCCATCCAGGATGGTTGCGGGCGAGGTCGAAATTGGGTCATTCGTTGAATTGGAAATGCCAAGATACCGCGCCGAGTCAATGGGGCTCTGGCCGTGCTTGGCGCTGATGATGATCAGTGTTTGCTCGTAAATTCCATTGCGCTTGAGTGCGTTGACCATATCGCCGATCGACGCATCCGCAAACTGAATTTCGTTGAGCAAGTAAGGCGTGGGAGTACCGATGGAGTCCTCGTAGCCGCCTGTGTGACCGAGGGACTTCTGAATGAGCTTTTGTCCTACGCTGACGACCTGGAAGTTCATGCCAAGGATTGCGGGACGAGGAGCGTGGCCGGATCCGTTGTGGGTTTTGCCATTGATTTCGTTAAGGATGGCATTGACCTTAAGTTGGTCGTAGCACTGAATGTTCTGGAAGCTGTCGGTCCAGGCATTCGAGGACGAGACCTCGGTCTGATCCGGGAGTGGGTTGCAGCTGACGCCCTGAGCGCTGACACCGGGAAGCGCAACGGGAATGGAGTTGATCTCGGGAGCGTAGTAGTCATCGACGGCCTTGCCATTGCTGCCATGGCCGTTTACTGCGGAGTAGGCGGGGTGCTTGTCCGACCACGCGGTGTAGCCGCCAGCAGCGTGGATCACGCCGAAGACGGTGTTGGTGCGAACGAAATCCCAAGGATAAACCTGAGCGCAACCCTTGCTGGGATCGCGATCGAGCTTGGTGGGATCAATCGATTGGACGCCACCATCGACGCCGGCTGGGGCGCCGCCATTCAACAGCAATTGGTTAAGATCGATGCCTTCATCGAATTCGGTCGTGGAACCTGTGCCCGGCTGGCCAGGAGTGCAGCCGGATGGACCGGTGCCAGCGACGCCGTTACCGGTGGTGTTAATCGGAGCGTCGTAGGTGCGGTCATAAGCAACGTCATAGAAAGCGCCGACGGTGCGCGGGGTGCCGCCCGTCATCAAGGCCATGAGGCCCGGGAAAGAGTCCGAGGGTTTGGAGGTGGAAGTATCGCGATAGTTGACGCCGGTTTCCCCGAGAGCGGCCAAATTGGGGCAGTAGGGTTCACCGTTATTCACACCCGGCAAACCTTGTGAGCAATTTAAATAGTCCACGGCATGCATGCCATCGATGCTGATGAGCAAGACGTGATGGATTCCGTTTGAGCCAATGGAGTGGCCCCAGTCTTGCGCCTGGGAGGTGGGGGTCCAAGTCGCAAACAGGAACAGAAGGGTAGTACAGATCGAGAAGAGTTTTTTGGTGGTCATAAAGACACAGCCTCCGGGTGGGAAGTTATAGCCGCGGGTTGTTGCGGTCGGGTGAAACCGCGATGAATTGTTAGGTTCTGGCTAAGGAAAAAACTTGAAGCATAAAACCGCGGCGAAATCGTCGGCAATACCGGCGGAAACCGCTGGTGTAATCGAGGGTGAGCACCCGGTTTCCTCCGTAAGATCAAGGGGTTCAGAGGAGGACTAAGCCTTTCCCTGTATGGCCCCGGATAAATTCTTAGCGAATCATCGCGACAGTCTCTATGCGCTATGTCTGCCTGACGTGCGAACTCGTTGTAATGCCTGGATGGTGCTTTGCGCTACACAGCCATTGCGAGCGATGGTGCCGTCGTAATCGAAGAGAGCCGGCGGCAAATCGTTGAGGCAAATCGAAAACATTACACCGCGCCAGCGTAACTTCCGCCTGCGGGCGAATCATGAGGCGGTCTGTCATGGATTGTTTGTGCAGCTAGTCCCGCGTGCGATAAACTATGGCCTGCTGTTTGTGTGGTGATAGTTGCAGCACTAGGCCCGTAGCTCAGTTGGTTAGAGCGCTACCTTGACACGGTAGAGGTCTGGGGTTCGAGTCCCCACGGGCCTACCATTCTTTTCAAAAGTTAGGGCGAAGTTCGAAAGCGCTCCGAAACGGAGCCTTCTTAGATCCCAGTCAATATTTAACGGTATTAGCAGCGCTTTCCTTCTTCCATGGAGCGACCTCAGCCTGCGCGCTTAGAGCCTTGCTCCCACTACCGGTTGGTCAGTGGGCTGCGGGCTGGCTTCTTTGGGTCGAGCGAACAAGCCGTAACGCTTGAGCATTACCAGCCACAAAGCCACACCCGCGAGGAACAGCACGAGGAATAGGGGAAGCACGGACCACTGGGTTTTCACCACGAATTGCTCTGGGTGAAAATAGGGTTTCAGGTAAGCGTCACGCAGCCTGTCTCGCATTATGGACATGCACGCAATGACGACGGCGGCGAGAGCACTGACGTAATAAGCAGCGGTGCGAATGTCCTCCTTGTGGAGTGCGTTGGACATGAGGAAAATGCTGCCGAGTCCCCCAGCGATCCCGACGCCGAGAAGAAGTGTGGCCAGGGTGTTGTCGCCCAGAAAAAGCATCTGCAATTCTCGGGGAAGACTGAGCAGGAACCAGAGCCCAATGACGAACTGGGTCATGGTGGCGTACAGGAACGCATGGCCGCCAAACTGGAATAGCTGCTTTGCGTAGCGCTCGTCTTTTTTCAGCGTGGCCAATGCCAAGAACACCAGCAGCAATCCACCGACGGCCATAGCCGCAGTGAAAAAGTGCAAGAAGCGCGGAATCAGCGTAGGTTCCGTGAGGTTTAAATTCCATCCGCTGGTGTCCACGAAATATTTGGACGGCCACCGCGATGGCGTCTGACTGAGCGTGAAGTTGTTGCTGTAGATGAAACCGATCGCGAGGATCAGTAGAACGCTCAGCAACAGGATCGAACGGCCTTTTCCTGGCTGACCATTCCTTTGGAAGGAAACGTAGTAGAACCCACAGTAAGCGACGGTCAGAAAGACCAGGACGAGGAACCAGGGCCAAGCCACGATGGTCGAAGAGGTGTAGAAGAACTGACCGTACAGCACCTGGACGAAGAGCAGCGGCGCGATACCGAGCGTGATGGTCGCCGGGAGGAAGATCGGAAGCTTTTTAGACAGGTCCGCGAACACGCGATTGTTGTATTCGCCGTTTCCAGTTCTCCACTTGGCTACCAGGGCCAACACCGCACCACCCAGCATGAAATTCATGGCAAGGATGTGCAGAACAAAGGTGACCAGGAGGAGCAGCTTAAAAACCCAGAAGGGCGCGGGAAGTGGGTTTGGATCGAGATTGGGAATCAGATTCGGTCCCATGGCGTCAGTTAACCTCCTTACTGGCGACGTTCGTTCCTCTTCCTTTGCGTCGCGTGTTCACCCACTGCACGAGAGCGGTTCGCTCGCCTTCGGACAGTTTCAGGTCCGGCATCCGCGGAAAAAGATTTGGCAGGTCTTTCAGCGCTTCACTGGCTGCGGCCGGATCGCCGGGTAGCGACGTGAAAAGCGAATCGTCCGGGCGCGACTGGTGGCACATCCCACAATTGCGCTCATACACGGTTTTGCCATCGGCCATAGCTACGGCAGCACTGTCCGGAACGGGGTGCACAGAACTGAGGAACGCTGCGAGCGCTAACCGCTCGGCGTCGGTGCCCGCGAAAGGAGGCATCACACCGTTGTGCATCAGGTCCAAGCTCACCAGCATGGCTTGAATCCTATTTTGATCCCATTGACGAAGAGTCAAATATCGTTTCAGTCCGCGATAGGAATCCACAGTGTGGCAACTCTCGCACTCGACGCGAAAAATCTCCCGTCCGGCAGCGACTTGGTTATCCGGGGACAGGGTGCGCTGGCGGACCCATCTGGCGCCTTGCAGCACCCCCACTTCATCGAGTTTGTCGACGCTGAATCCACCATCGCCGGGCATTGGGTTGGCATAAAGCGAATTGGCGTACAAATAGTTGCCGATGACGTAGGGTTTGCGAATGGCTTCGCGCACGAACTCGAACGAGCCCATGGTGCCGAGAGCCGCGAGCGCCAGGAGCAAGCTAAAAGCCAAGTGCAGCCGTCGCGGTTGGATCAGAGCGATGAGTGCCAGGGCAAATGTGACCGTGAGCAAAAAAATGGCCAGGGCTGCGTAATGCGTCCCTGTCGGCATGGGGCCACGGGCACTGGCCCAGATTTCCGGGGGAATTTTGCGGATGTAACACCAGCCCAAAACCGGAAGAACCGCTAGCGAGGGCACAACCCACAACGCGCTCCAGCGCACGATCCTTGCCTTGAGCTCTTTATCTTTCTGCACACTCGCGGTGATCAGTGCATAAATCCCGGCAAGCGCCAGGGAGATAAAAGTGCGAAGTAGCAGCGACGGAAAATACGTCGGATTGAAGAAGCCGGTCCAAAACTGGTGGGTGTCTACCCAGCGGCCAGACGTAAGCATGAAGGTGATAATTCCATTGATGATGACCAGGCTGAGGTAGGCAGCAACGAAATAAATCCATCCAAACCAGAGGTGAAGTTTGGGCTCCAGCTTGTCCCAGCCGTACAGATAAAGAAGCGCGGCGGTGATCTCGATAAAAAAGAACACCCATTCGATGGCCCAGCCCCAAACGTAGGCGTGGATGAGATTGCTGGTGGCCATCGGGCTGATCAGGCCAATGGTGAACCAAATTCCTACCCCGCTCACCGCACCGTAGACAACGGTCACCAGGACGAAGAACTTTGTGTGCGATTTCAGCCATGCCAATAAGGCCGCGTCTCCACTTCGCCGCGCCTTTTTCTCGGTCAACACCAGAAACAAGCCGCCGCCCACAGCAAAATGCGACACAAACACGTGGAGGATCGCCACGAGAGCGATCAACAGACCGGCCCCGAAGCTCACTTCCCAAACTGGATAATTCATACCACTCCCCCTGGAAGCGATGCTGGTTCGGCGATCGGGAACACACGTATAGAGCGAGGAGTTCGGCCGCACAACAAACGCATTCAGTTTGAATTTGTTACAGATTTCGATCGGTGGGATGTGACCGCGGTCATGCGGTGACGTGAGGAACAAACATTCGCAGTGAGAGGTTGCCACTCGGCGCAGGTAAGAGCTAGGCCGTTTGGCCTTACCGGCTTTGCGCAAAGCTTGGAACCTGGCTTCCGTCGCGGTTCATGCGCCACGATTCCCGGAGAACAGGCCCGGACTCTACAGGTTCTCTTGGATGAAGCGAGGACTGAGGTGAATGTCGAGTTGAATGAGCGGTGAATCACCAACCGCCTTGAAGCTATGGATTTCACCAGCCTTGATGACAAAGATGTCTCCCGGGGTGCCCTCGAATGTCTTACCGTTGACTGTCCACACTCCACGGCCTTCTCGGATAAACTGGATCTCGTCATAAGGATGCCGGTGTGGCCCCGGCCCAGAACCGGGCTTCCCATGGAACAGGAAGACCGAAACAGGGGTGTCGCCCTGCTCAGCTCCAACAAACTCATGCGAACTCCCGACAAAAGGCAAATTCTCTTGGCGTACGTGATACATTCTTTACCCCCTTCCGCAATTGGATGAATGTAGCCACGATTCGGTTCCGCGGAGAACGCTCCGTATGCTGAAGGAATTCCTGCAACGTGCCGCGAAGCCGATGCAGGCCTGGACGTCTGGACGCCGTACCTGCGTGCCTGATTTATTGAGATAATGTTGGCCGGTGCATTTTGGAATTCTTCGAGGGAAGACCTTGCTCGACAATCAGTTTGTGAGGTTTTTGCGAATCGGATTTTGCCATTTCTGCGCGATAGTTTTGCTGTCCGCGGCCGCGGTGAACCATGTACAGGGCGACGCACAGGTACATTGGGTGGCCTCTTGGGCTGCCTCGCAGCAGTTGGTTGAGCCAAATAATTCGTTGGCTTCCGAAGACCTGAGCGATGCGACCCTCCGCCAGATCGTGCATCTTTCGCTGGGCGGAAGCCAGGTCCGCCTACACCTTTCGAATCGTTTTGGAAACGCACCACTGCACCTGACGGTAGTGCACCTGGCCCGCGCGGTTTCTC
>DATKPS010000019.1:0-29224 GCA_035524015.1 Candidatus Sulfotelmatobacter sp. | reverse complement strand
TCCGGCACGCCGCAGGAAGCGGCCGAATGGCTGGAATACATGACCACAGCGCAGGCGACCACGCTGGCCAAAGAGCGCGCGGCCGACGGGCATCCGGCGCCGTACAAGGTGGGCTTCCTCGGCATTGGCAATGAGAGTTGGGACTGCGGTGGAAACATGACCGCCGAGTACTACCTGAGCCAGCTGAAGATCTACAGTCACTTCGTCCGAAACTTCAATCCGGCGCAGCAAGAGAAACAACAGATGCTGAAGATCGCTGTAGGCCCGGGAGGCGACGATCCGCGCTTCGTTGATTGGACCCAAACGATCATGAAGGCGTATCAGCGACACTCGTGGAGTTGGGACATCAACGGGCTTTCGATGCACTCCTACACGGTAGGGAAGTGGCCGCCATCGTATGCGTCGGTGGGCTTCGGAGAGACCGAGTACGCGCAGATCCTGAAGTACACCTTGGACATGGAGGAGTTGATCGACAAGTATTCGGCGATCATGAACGAATACGACCCGCAGAAGAAAGTCGCGCTGGTGGTGGATGAGTGGGGCGCGTGGTATGCGCCGTTGCCCGGCAGCAATCCGGGCTTCCTGGTGCAGCAGAACAGTTTGCGCGACGCTATCCTGGCGTCGCTGAATCTGAATATTTTTGCGCGCCATGCGGATCGCGTGCGTATGGCGAACATCGCGCAGATGATCAACGTGCTGCAGTCGATGATTATGACCGACAAAGAGAAGATGGTGCTGACGCCAACCTACTACGTCTACAAAATGTACGTGCCGTTTCAAGATGCCACTTTCGTGCCGGTCACTTTCGATGCGGGGGTCTACACGTACGGGGACGTTACGCTGCCGCGGTTAGACGCGATTGCCGCAAGGGACACCGCCGGGAAATTGTGGCTGGCGATCACCAACGTCGATCCCAACCACACCGCAGAGATCGAGGTGAGCTTTGCCGGTACGAGCGCCAAGTCGGCCGCGGGAGAAACGCTGACTGCGCCCAAGGTGGACAGTGTGAACACATTCGACGCGCCGAACACCGTCGTGCCCAGGCCCATCACAGCGAACGTGCAAGGCGCCAAGCTGACGCTGAAGGTCGAGCCCAAGTCGGTGACCGTCGTTTCCATCGTGCAATAAAGCCATCGTGCGCCAAGATTTCGTGCAGTACGTTTTAGCTGTACAAAGAAGTGGTGTGTTGCCGTTTTTTGGGGAGAGGCCCATGCGAACATCCAGTCTGAAAATGCTTGTTGCGGTTGCCGCGTTCTTGATGGCCGGCCATTTATGCGCGCAAGACTCCGGTCAGCCGGCCTATCTGAATCCGGCCTTGCCGGCGGAGCAGCGCGCCGCGGACTTGGTACACCGGATGACCGTGGAGGAAAAGGTTACGCAGTTGACGAACCAGTCGCGCGCTATCCCGAGGTTAAATGTGCCGGCGTACAACTGGTGGAGCGAGGCGCTGCATGGAGTGGCCAGCAGCGGAACCACCGAGTTTCCCGAACCGGTCGCCCTGGCAGCCACATTTGATAGCGATGCAATCCATCGTATGGCTGTCGACATCGGCATCGAAGGACGCATTAAGTATGTGCAGTTTGAACGCGCAGGCCACCACCGTGCTCAAGAGGGTCTGGATTTCTGGGCGCCCAACATCAACATTTTTCGCGATCCGCGCTGGGGACGCGGGCAGGAAACCTACGGTGAAGATCCGTTCTTAACCGCGCGCATGGGCGTTGCGTTCGTCACCGGAATGCAGGGTGACGATCCGAAATATTATCGGGTCATTTCCACCCCGAAACACTATGCGGTCCACAGTGGGCCGGAGCCCACGCGGCACACCGCCGACGTGCAAGTGAGCAAGCACGACGAACTGGATACCTATCTGCCGGCCTTCCGGGCAACCGTGACGGAGGCGAAGGCAGGCTCGGTGATGTGCGCGTACAACAGCGTGAACGGGCAACCCGCGTGCGTAAACGAGTTTCTGCTGCAGGACCAATTGCGCGGCAAATGGAATTTTCAAGGCTACGTGGTGTCGGATTGCGGCGCGATCGTCAATATCTTTCGCGACCATCACTTCACCAAGACCCAGCCCGAGGCCTCGGCGCTGGCGATCCAGCGCGGTATGGACAACGAGTGCCTGAATTACGCGGACATCAAGGAGGATACGGATTATAAGCCGTACCTCGACGCATATAAGCAGGGCTTTCTGAAAGAGAGCGACATCGATACGGCGCTGATCCGCCTATTCACCGCGCGCATCAAACTCGGCCTGTTTGATCCGCCAGAGCTGGTGCCGTACACCAAGATCGACGAGAACGAACTGAACAGCCCGGAGCATCGCGAATTGGCGCGCGAACTGGCGAACGAGTCGATGGTGCTGCTGAAGAACGGCGGAACGCTGCCGCTGAGAAAAAGCGGCGTCAAAATTGCCGTGGTGGGCCCGCTGGCCGATCAGACTCGCTATCTGCTGGGCAATTACAACGGCAGGCCGACACATATCGTTTCCGTGCTGGAAGGAATGAAAGCGGAGTTTCCCGATGCGCAGGTCACCTTCGTGCCCGGAACGCAGTTCTTGCGCAATGAAGGAGACGTCGTACCGGCATCGTTTTTCACCACGCTGGAAGGCCGGCCCGGGCTGACGGAGGAGTTTTCCATCGGAGAGATGTGGGGGCCTCAGCGGACGGTCTTGGCGGAACGCCCGGCGACCAACGTCGATTTGAAAGCGCAGGACATTCCTCCAGAAGCTTCCGGCAAATATCCGCTACGCGTGGAGTGGTCCGGTTTCCTCACTCCCACGGAGACGGCAGACTACACCGTCGGGGTGCGCGTGCAAGGTGGGTACGCCAGAGTCGATCTCGATGGCCGAACCGTCGCGCATGGCTGGGTCGGCAGCGACGAGGCGCCAGAGGCGAGAGTCGGTCATGTTCACCTGGAACAAGGGAAAAAGGTGTACGTGAAGGTTGGTTACGGACAAAACATCGCCGGACCAATGCAGGCGCAGTTGATTTGGTCGAAGTACGATCCCAAGCCAAACCCTGCGGCCGTGGAGTCGGCAAAGAATGCAGACGTAGTCGTGCTGGTCTTGGGCATTACCAGCGACTTGGAAGGCGAAGAGATGCCGGTCAGCGAAGAAGGATTCAAGGGAGGGGACCGGACGAGCATTGATCTCCCGAAGCCGGAGGAGGACTTGCTCGAAGCGGTATCGACAACCGGCAAACCCGTTGTAGTCGTGCTTGCAAACGGCAGTGCGCTGGCGGTGAACTGGGCCAAGAAGCATGTGAACGCCATCCTCGAATCTTGGTATCCGGGCGAGGAGGGCGGAGCGGCGATCGCGGAAACACTCTCCGGCAAAAACAATCCGGCCGGCCGTCTGCCCGTCACGTTCTACACCGGGATCGAGCAGTTGCCTCCGTTTGACGATTACGCGATGAAGGGGCGCACGTACCGCTATTTCGAAGGCCAGCCGCTCTATCCGTTTGGCTACGGACTCAGCTACACGACGTTCGCGTATCGCGGGCTGCGATTGGCGAAAAAGACGATTCATGCGGGCGACCCTCTGACCGCCGAAGTGACTGTCACCAACACCGGAAAGCGCGAGGGCGACGAGGTCGTGCAGCTTTACGTCACGTTTCCGAACGTCCCAGGAGCGCCGCTCCGTGCTTTGCGTGGATTCCAGCGCGTACATCTGAAAGCAGGCCAGTCGCAAAAGGTGAGCTTCGAACTGAAAGACCGGGATCTCAGCATGGTTAGCGAAGCGGGCGAGCCGATCATCGCGGAAGGCAAGTACTCGGTGTCGATCGGTGGCGGACAACCAAACACCGGCGCGCCCACGGTGGCGGGAACCTTCCAGGTGCAGGGAACCAAGACGCTCCCGGAATAGCGCGCCGGGGACAACGTCCGTTCCATTGCATGGTGGTGCGCATGCTCGAGGCGAAGCGAGGGTACCGATGCGAATAACAAAAGTGTTTTGGCTAATGGCGCTGGGGGCCGTTGTTGGAGCGCCGCGCGTCGGCGCGCAAGTGCAGACCCAGGTGCCTGCGGTGATTCCTGGCGCGAAGCTCGTGACCGTGGAACATATCCAGGTTCCCGGGGAAGCGCTGGAAGGCAATTTGGAAGGAAACGCAGTCGACCGCGATGTCTTTGTGTTCTTGCCCCCCAGCTACAGCAAGGAAAAGTCGCGCCGCTACCCGGTGGTCTATGCGTTGCACGGTTATTTCATCGGAGCCGAGCAATGGACGCATGAAATCCATGTGCCGCAAACGATCGAAGGCGCGTTCGCACTGGGAGCGAAAGAGATGATCGTGGTTTTGCCCGACTCGAAGACGGTCCACAACGGGTCGATGTATTCGAGTTCAGTGACCACTGGGGATTTTGAGGAGTTTATCGCTCACGACCTGGTTGCCTATATCGATGCGCATTACCGAACGATTCCCAAACGGGCCAGCCGCGGATTGGTGGGTCACTCCATGGGCGGCTATGGCGCAACGCGCATCGGCATGAAGCATTCCGATGTGTTTGGCAGCCTGTACATCATGAGCCCGTGTTGTTTATCCGCGCGACCCGCTGCGTCGTTTAAACCCGAGGATGAACAGGGACTCGAAGCGGTCAGGACGCCGGAAGATTCGGCCAAGCTGGGATTTTTTCAACGAGCTCAATTGGCCAGCGCCGCGGCGTGGTCTCCCGACCCGAAGAACCCACCACTTTACCTGGACCTTCCCACGAAAGACGGCGTAGTGCAGCCCGACGTTCTGGCGAAATGGGCGGCCAACGCGCCGCTGGCTTTTATGGACCAATACATCCGAAGCCTGCGCCAATATCGTGCCATCGCGATGGATGTGGGTGATCAAGACGGTCTGCGAGTCGACACCGCCAAACTACACGATGCGCTCGATAAGTATGGAATCGCGAACAGCTTCGAGGTGTACCCCGGCACGCACACCAGTGCCGTGGCCGACCGCTTCCAGAATCATGTGATCCCGTTTTTCAGCCAGAATCTCTGCTTTCAGAAGAATTGCAAGTAGCGGAAGGCGCGATTCGGTGCGCTCGCACTCAGTGCACTTTTGTGCTGACGCCGGCGCCGCGACTAAATTTGTGTGCGGTTAGGCCTTCAGCGCCGCTTGCACGTACACCGGCTTCATGGGCAGCCGGCGAATGATCTTTCCGGTGGCATCATGCACGGCAGCAGCGATGGCAGGCGCCGCCAAGGCATTGGCCGCCTCCGAGCCTCCGCCGTACTTGCCGACTTTGGGATTATTCAGCAGCACCACTTTGATCTCGGGAATGTCCGCCATGGTCAGGATCGGATAGCTGTTCCAATCTTCCACGGTGATGCCGCTTTCATCGAAGGTAGTTTCTTCGAGCAAAGCGTGGCTGATGCCCATTACTGCGCCACCCTCCACTTGCCGCTTCAGTTGCATGGGGTTGACGATAATGCCGGGGTCCACGGCAATTGTGTATTTTTCCACCACGATTTTTCCGGTGCTGGGAGTAACGGCGATTTGGCAGACACAAGCCCAGTAGGTTCCTGATCGGAGCATCAGCGAGACGCCCCGACCGCGCACAGGGGTTTCTCCGGTTGAGAGCGCATTCGAATGCGGCGAGGGACGGGTGTCCCAGCCGGATGCGTCGCGGACGACTTTCAGCACAGCGATGACGCGCTCTTCGTTGGCGTGGTCGATGCGGAACTGGATGGCGTCCACCCCAGCCAAGGCGGCAGCTTCGTTGAGTGCGAGTTCGCGTGGATAGTTCTGTTGAAACTGGCCGGGGGTGCGCATGCTGTGGTCGCGCAACCCAACCGCAATGGGCGAAGTTTTCTGCCCGACCTGGAATGTGCCATGGCCGTGTTCCGCGATATTCGGAACCTGCGGGTAGAGCCACGGATCGTAAATGCTATTGACCGTGGCAGTGACAAAGTAAGAGTGAACGTCGGGCGCCGGCATCGTGGGCAAACCGGCAAGAACGGCGCCAATCGGCCGATCGTCCTGCATGGCGGGCATGTAATGGTCGACTTGATAGCCAACGAGCTTGCCCTTGTCATCGAGCGCGAGTTGCACGTCGGAGAAGGCCGCCGACGATTGCGTGGACCATTGCATGTCGTCGGCACGCATCCACTGCACGCGCACCGGTTTGCCAACCGCTTGAGACAGGAGAACCGCCTCATCTTCCGCTCCGGCGTTTCCGCCGTTCGATCTTCCATAATGGCCGGGGCCAGGATAGGCGTGAACAATAATGTGATCGGGCGTGGTGCCAAGCATCATGGCAATTTCGCCGCGGAGAGCCTGCGGGTTTTGGTTGTGAGTATAGAGGTGCACGGTGCCATCGGGTTTGACGTCGGCCACGGCCATGGTCGGGCCAATCGGCGCGTGTTTCATGTAGGAAAGCTGATAGGTGGCGGAGAGCTTCTTGTGAGCGGAGGCCAAAGCAGAGGCCTGGTCTCCCTTGTTTGCTTCGCCTTTGGTGGTGGGTGCGCTGGTCCAATCCGCTTCTTTGCGCAGGCAGTCAAAAAGCTTCGCGTTGCCAGGCAAGCCTTTCCAGTCTGTCCACTTCGTTGCGCTGGCAACCTGCTGAGACGCCTGAATGGCTTCCCACTCCGTGGGCGCAAGGACTCCTACAAGATTGCCCTTCACGACGACCTGGGCATTCGGGAATTTGGTTTTATCCAATGGTCCGGCAGACACGAGCGTCGAACCCAAAGTCTTGGGATGCACGATGCGGGCGTGCAACATTCCGGGAAGGCGCACGTCAGTTGCCCAAGTTTCCTTCGCGGCCACTTTCGAAGTGGTCACGGAATTCTTGAAGGACTTGCCGATGATGGTGTAATCGCTCACCGGTTTCATCGGCGGATTGCCCTCGATGGTCAATCCCAGGATGCCGGTGAGGTCGCCGCTGACGGGGATGGTGAGCTTCAACTGCTGGTCCTTTACAAGATCGCCGTAGGAAACGCTCTTGCCGCTACCGATGACGATGCCATCCTTTACGGTGAGCTTGTCTTTCGCGACCCCCAAGCGCGGCGACGCGAGATCGAGCAGGGCTTGATAGGTATACGCTGCGGCCTTCCGGATGTTTGGTGTGCCGTGGCCGAGAAAATCGAAGGCGCCGCTGCCATCCGGAGTGCGATCGGTGTCTCCCTGGATGACTGTGGTAATCGCTTCGAAGGGAACGCTCAACTCTTCGGCAACAATCTGGCGGTACGCAGTAAAGGTTGTGCCTTGGCCGAAGTCGTTCTTGCCGGTGCGAATCAGCACGGTGTTGTCTGGGTGAATCTCAATCCACGAACTGAGCAGCGTGGGATCGAGGGTGTTCCGAAACGCTGCCCCTTTCGCCGGGGCGCCCTTCAAAAGCTCCGGGCCTACCAAACTGACTCCCACGACAAGTGCACCGCCTGTCTTCACGAATTGACGACGCGAGAGTGTGGCTCCAAAAACATTCCTTGGTGTTTCGATCGCGATGGTCATGACTTATCTCCCCTTCGCCATGAGCTGGGCGGCATGTTGAACGGCTTCAATGATCGCCAGATAAGTTCCGCAGCGGCATAGATTCGGTGATGGTCCAGAAGTGGTGAAGGCCTCTTTGATTTGCGCTACGGTGGGACTGGGATTGCTCTCAAGTAGTTCGGTGGCCTTGATCATCATGCCGTTCTGGCAAAAACCGCACTGCGGAGTTTGCTCTTCGATCCACGCCTGCTGAACGGGATGAAGTGTGTCTTTGGCCTGCTCGGCCGAGAGACCTTTTTGCTTCGCCCAGCGTGCGGGCAGCCCTTCGAGCGTGGTGACTTCCTGGTTAGCAACCTCGGAGAGCAGCGTGATGCAGGAACGCGTTTCCTTGCCACCGACCAGAACGGCGCACGCTCCGCACTGCGCCAGTCCACAGCCGAACTGTGGGCCAATCAGTTGGAGGTCGTTGCGCAAAACGTACAGCAGGGGAGTGTCGTCGGGGGCTTGGACCTCTTGCCGGACTCCATTCACGATGACTGGGACCATAGGAAACTCCTTCACGGGGTGAATTCCAAACTGAGACGACTGCGTTGCGAGAGAAGTTCTATATATCAGTGCTCGAACATGCCACTTTTCGCATGTTTTGCGTTATCAAAAGACATGAGTGGTTTTTATACCCTTGCTCGGCGAGCGGTTGCAAGCGAGGACTGCGCGAGTGAGACGATTAGGCAAGGATTCGCGAGGATTGTAGTATGCCGAGGGGATTTACAAAGCGTATACTCAATACGGATTATCTTGCCACAGTAAGTGTGCCGGAGCCGGCACCTCATTCGCTCTCCTGTGGGCTCGAGGGCCCACGATGCTGCGTGGTTTTGCATCTCTTCTGATTCTCACCCTTACCATCAGTGTGGGCGCTTTCTGCACCGAACCGATAGTTGACGCGGATGCGAACCGGCAGGAGATGCTGAAGCTCCTCGCCGATCCGCTACCCTCTGACGCAACTACAAAACACGCCGCCAGTTTCTACGGTCCCGACAATCTTTATGAGTACATGGATGGGGGCGCGGACATTTTTGTGCTCTACGGTGTCCGCACCTTGATGCATGCGGATCTGCGGGCCAAGGCCGTGGAGGTCACGGTCGATGTGTTCGATATGGGGACGTCCGACACTGCATTTGGGATTTACGCAGCCGAACGCTCGCCCGACTTTCACTACATGACGATCGGTGCGGAAGGTTATCAGTACGAGGGGATGCTGAACTTTTTGCAGGATCGCTATTACGTGAAGCTGCTTGGGTTTGGCGATGGCGCAGATGCGGTTCTGGAGAAGCTGGCCCAGCTGCTCTCGCAGAGAATCGGGAACAATCCGGGGTTTCCTAAGTTGCTAGCGAAACTTCCCGCCGAGAATCGGATTCCGCATTCGGAACAATATCTGCCCGCCAGCCCCTTGGGCCATGCGTTCCTGGCGCCTGCTTATGCGGTCGCGTACAAGGCGGATGATGGCGAAAGCAAGCTGTTGGTGACCGTAGCCCGCGACAAGGCAGACGCCGATCACCGACTAAAGCAACTGGAACAGCATTTCGCCACGAGCGGCCAGTGTCAACCGGCGCCGGACCTCGGCGAAGGCGCAATCCGTGCCAGCAACAGTTTTGAAGGCAGTGTGCTGGCGGGAACCAAGCGGCAGTATCTCCTTTTGTTGTTGAATCCCGGAAAGGGAGGTGAGCAGTTCATGAAAAATGCCGCGGCAGGCCTGGAATAGCTATCGGAGTTGGCGGTGACGTCTATCCGGTCAAGCTTGGACCGGTTGTTGAGGAGGCTACGATGAAAAACTTTTATTGGAATCGCAGGGACTTCCTGACTAAGGTGACAGCATCGCTTGCCGCGTCGCCGTTGCTGACCCGCTCCAACTTTCTTTGGAGTCAGTCCGAAAAAAGCGCGCTCGTCGGTGCAAAGGTCGGGCCAGCCGGCAAACCCATTTATCGTACGCTCGGGAAAACAGGCGTGGCTGTGCCAATTGTGAGTATGGGCGTGATGAATGCGGACGTTCCGGGTCTCATCCCCCGCAGTTATGAGCTGGGAATACGCTTCTTTGACACCGCAGCAGTGTATCAGCAGGGCCGCAACGAGGAAATGGTAGGGCGCATGATCAAGGAGATGGGCGTCCGCGACAAGGTGATCATTTCCACGAAAGTGGTGCGCCTAGGATGGACTCGGGATCGCGGCCAGACACAAGAGCGAACCTACAGCGCTGCGGAAGAGAAAGCGCATTTTTTCGATATTTTCCAACAAAGCTTAAAGCGATTGCAGATGGACTACGTGGATATCGTTTTCAACCATTCCGCGGATTCCCCGGCGGATGTTACTTCCGAAGGAACTTTGGAAGCGATGACCGCCCTGAAAAAGGCAGGCAAAGCACGGTTTCTGGCGGTTTCGTCGCACCAGCCGGAAATGGCTTTGAAGGAAGTGATGAATCTGGGCGTGTACGACGTGGTGTTAATCCCGATCAATTACACCATGGCCACCGACGAGGGACTGCTGAGGACGATTGATGCGGCCGCGAAGCAGGGAATTGGCCTGGTAGCCATGAAAACGCAAGCGGGAGGCCCCGTTCGGCCCGATCCAAAACTGGGCAAGCCACTCACACCGGCAAGTCAGACGGCTTTGCTCAAGTGGGTCTTGCACCACGATGCGATTACCACCGCCATACCCGGCTACACCACCTATGAGCAGTTAGAGCAGAACTTCTCGGTGGCCTCGAGCCTTGCCTACTCGCGTGAGGAGCGGGAATTTCTTGGCGATAAGAACACCGTCGCCAACGCGCAGTTCTGTGTGCAGTGCGGGAAGTGCCAAGCGGACTGCCCGCAAGGTGTACACATTCCCCAACTGATGCGCACGCACATGTACGCCGTGCAGTATGCCAATTCCTGGCTGGCAGCGGATACCATGCGGGCGATAGCTGACGGCAAGGGTTTGGCTGCCTGCGAGGCTTGCACGAGTTGCCGGGCCACCTGCCGCAACTCGGTGAACATTGCCCGGAAAATCGAGCATTTGAAAGCGATGTCCTCGGCCGGAATTTTGAGGGCGTAGCTTCGGGAGACAAACCTGAGCGTCTTTGGAAAGCCACTCACGCCGTGACTCGTCCAGCCGCGTTCCTTTCATTTCTTCGTGCGGCAACCTACTCGCCGGCTTCGTTGGCGCGAACGGCCTGCCATTCGCCGGTTCCGCGGCGATCGTGAAATGTCCCGGTGATGGTGTTTCCGTCGACCCTCCCCCGAAAGACAAAGACCCAGCGCGTTTTGGTGCGGAAGACGATGTGCTGCTCGTTGATGGTGCCTTCGAGTCCTCCTGATTGGTTCGGGCCTTTGAAATGGCCGCTGAGCGTATCGCCGTCCTGCTTCAGTTCAAGGTATTTCGTCGAGGTTTCCCCGTTAGCGGCCTTGGCATAAATGGTCCACTTGCCAGCGACGTTCGCTGGCGGACGCTCCGGTGGAGGTTCCTGAGCGGAAGCGAGTCGAGATGCGTTTAGAGAGAGGGACAGAAGGAAGAGAAAGAGGAACGTCGCGACGAAATGTCTCATGTGACCTCCAACAAGCCAATTCTGACAGCCCTAGAAAAGGCAAGGAAAGGGCCAAACTAATTGGCTCAAAACAAGGTGTTTAGCGGCGTGGAGATTTCGGGGGCCTTCGGGAATTCACGAAATTTCAGGAATTTTTTTGACGTGGACAACGGAGACCCTGAGGGAAAAGCGCGTTTTTTCAGTCATTTACGCTTTGGCGACTGTGTTGCTCCCTTCAAGACCGATCACAAAAAGGAGTGGCCATGAGTAACGTGCGTCAAAACAAAAATCTCGCCTACGAAATTGGTCTGTGTCGCATCGCGATGGTCGTGGACCGGGTCCACCGTGAAATGACGAAACATGAAGGGCTCGCGAAGTTCTTCCCGGCACCGGCAGATTGGGGAGACCGCAGGGCGCGGCTGACCTATTTTTGGTGGGTGGTGCTGGGCGGCAACAAACTGCGCGCCGTCGATCTACAGGTAATTCCTCTGGATCTTCGCGCCGGCGCGAGCGAGGAACTGCTCAAGGATTGGCTAACTGTGTTTCGCCGCGCTGCGCGTCCGATACTTGGAGAAGAATTGACCCGCGCCTGGATGCAAAAAGCCGAGCAGGTCGCGCGTACCTACCTCCTCACCGAGGAAGACGAAGCAACGCCACTGGCGATAGCCGGCTAATCCACAGCCGGCGAGAGCGAGGCTCACCGACCGCGCTGAGCTGTCGAGGCAACGTAAGGGGGCCAGGGTGCTACCGCCCCCTTTAGGTTTACGGGATGCGCAGGGTGTTTCCTTCTTTGACCGTGGCGGTTTGCTCTCGCCCGTTGATGCGATAGACGACCGTCAGCACTTTATCCGCTCCCGGATAGGGATCGCCACCCAGGTTTCGATTGTTGGCTTGGATCACCAGCGTGCCGTTCTGTACCTGACCGCGGAGAATCTGGGAAACGTCGGAAGTGCGGTTGTTGAGTCCCCAGTAGGCGCGCACGATCTGCAGATTGCCATAACCCGGGCCGGGCGGAGGATAGCCTGGACCTGGACCCGGCGGGCGGGGACCGCCGGGATAGCCGCCGTAGTTGTAGAACTGACTGGCGTCGATGTTTTGCCCTTCTCTGTACGTGAATTGCTGCACCGCGCCACGCGAATCCCGTGCCGAGATGCGCAGGGTCTTGTCCGCGCCGACGGCGGGGTCGCCTCCCAAGTTCTGGTTATTCACTTTGACCATGCCGTTGCCGGAAAGCATCTGGCGCACGCGAGCGGTAACGTCCACACGGCGATTGCCCGCGCCCCAATCGGCGTACATCACTTGCCAACCGGGTCCGGGTCCGCCGGGCCCAGGGCCGATGCCGCCGCCGTAGCTGTAAAACTGGCTGGCGTCGATGTTCTGCCCTTCTTTGTAGGTGAATTGGCGGGTCTGCCCCTGATAATTGCGAGCCTGGATGCGCAGGATCTTGTCTGCGCCGACGGCGGGATCGCCGCCCATGTTCTGGTTATTTACTTTGACCATGCCGTTGCTGGAAAGCAGCATGCGCACCTGGTTGGTGACATCCATCCAGCGATTGCCGGCGCCCCACTCCGCTTTCATTACTTGCCAGCCCGGGCCAGGCATGACCTGTCCCAAAGCGGGGACGGAAAGAAGAACAGCAAATACAAAAAGCAAGGAGCCACGAACAGCAGCCGCACAGTTCCTCATTGCAAATCCCTTTCTGCATCGAAGAATGGCTGGACGATGAACAGCGCACGAAACGTTCAAGGTCCAAGCCATCCGAATTGAGTTAGTCGCAACGGAAAAAGCGGGCGGAAAACGTGGAGTTCCGTCGACTCCGGGTGAACGGCGCTAAGCTAGCAGCATTCCCGCGGGCAGTCAATAACGGTGCCGGCTTAGATCGTCGATGCAATACTTGCCTGGAGTTCACTCGCAGGAGTCTGGGAGCCGAAGGTTTTTCTTGGACGTTGATTCAAGCGCAGGCGAAACCTGGTCGAGCTGCGCTTGAGTGATCGGAGCTAGATCAGTTCCTCGCGGAAAATATTGCCGCAGGGGCAGATTTGCGTTTTCGTTGCTGCCGACGCTGGGTCACAGGGCGGACCGGATTATCGTTGCGAGATTCGTGGCGGTGAAGCTTTCGCCCTCCTGCAGTTTTTAACACCGGCCACATTCGCACTGTCTCGGCCGTTCATGTTATCGGCTGACCGAATAGCTGGCGCAGTCGTGCTCCGTGAATGTTCGCAGGGCTTGCGAGCACTGGTCGACTGGCGCGGCAAACGTCCAATCGCAGGTGGGGCAAGAGTAAATCATCACCATGTCTGATTTGGTAGTCTGGTCCAGTTATCGTTTTGGCTCAGAGGCAGTGTTGTCCTGGTCCTTTGAGGAAACCGTCATGAATTCTCCATCTAAAACGCCTCTCCTGAAGACGGCGACTACTACTTAGCGTACTCCAACAAAACGAAGGTGTCCGGTAGGATTGCGGGACGCGGACGGGGATTCTCCGCCGTGGCAGCAGGCGCTGGGCCGAAGTCCGCCGTCACGGTGTAGACGTGATGGTTGGTGGGATCGATCTCCATCGTGCGTGCACCGCGCTTGGTGTGTATTGTGTCCACCAGCGTGAACTTTGTGGGTGAATCCTCGTGAGCGATGGTGATGGTGCCGTCGCCGCAGGACGCGAAGGCATAACCGGTGCCGGGATCGAAGCGGTTGGCATCGACGCCCTGGCCGATGGGCACAGTGCCTAAGACTTTTCCGGAATTGCCATCGACGAAGGCCATGAGCTTGTTGTGGCAACCAACGATCAGGATTTCGTGTTCGGCGTCGATGGCTAGGCCGGAAGGAGACTCGCATGGCGCGAGCGGCCACGTGTTTTCGAGCCTCAGCGTTTTGGCGCCGAATCGAACCAGCGCACTCTTGTCTTCGAGGTTGACGAAGATGTGGCCCTTGCCATCCGTGGCTCCAAATTCCGGCCCCCCGCCCAACGCCACCGACCCGGCGACCTTGCCGGATTTCGCGTCAATCGCTGTGGAAGTGTTGGCGTCGCCATTGAAAGTAAAGACGCGCTTGGAAAACGGGTCGTAGATCACGCCATCAGTGTCCTTATCGGTTTTCACGTTGCCCAGGACCTTGAGCGTCGCCATATCGAAAATCGTAGAGTCGGCCGTGTGGCCGTTGGTGGTATAACCTCGATGGAATTCGGCAGCGAGAGCGACGCCGTGCGCGCCCTGTGTATCGGGAATATCGCCCACGATTTTGCCCTGCGCGAGGTCCACAACCATAAAGTGCGTACCGCGAGAGATAAACAATCGCTGCGTGGCGGAGTCGACGGTGAGGTAGTCCCAGCCGCCGGTCCCGCCAAGTTTCACGGTTTTTACGAGGTAATAACCGGAGGGGCCAGAAGTTTGCGCTGCAGTACTGAAAATAAAAACGAAAAGGAACATAACGGCGCTCTTGACTAGAAAATTCAAGGTTCGGCGAAATCCATTGGCCACGAGAATACCTCCCCCTGTGAATGAGAAGCTGATCAGACTCAACAAACTATGACAAAGCCAACCTAAATGCAGGATAAATGCGAATTGCTGGTGAACTGGCTTTTCCTTTGGTGCATGCATTAGGTTTGCGCCGACTCGCACTTTGGGTCGAGGTAGTAGTGCATGGTGGGGGTGAGCACGAGCGAAAAGACGATCGAACTCAGCAGTCCACCAATAACGGCAATGGCCAGGGGCTTGAGCATTTCCGAACCAGAACCGAACGCGAAAGCGAGCGGGAGCATGCCTGCGATAGTGGCGAGCGCGGTCATGGTGATGGGGCGAAGACGACGGCGTCCGGCTTGAATGAGGGATTCTTCGGCAGAAAAGCCTAGCGTGCGAAAACGCTGGTCGGCGTCGAGAAGGAGAATGCCGTTTTTCGCAACAATGCCGACAACCATGATCATGCCCATGAAAGAAGCGACATTGAAGGTGGTTTGAGTGATCAGAAGGGCAAGAAAGCCGCCGAAAGTCGAGAGTATCGCGGAGATGAGGATCGCGATGGGGGCCGCGAAGGTCCGGAACTCGAAAAGCAGCACCACGAAGAGAAACACCAGGGCCAGGAGTAGAACCTTAAGGAGGTCTTGGAAGGATTTCTGCTGTTCGGCATAGAGGCCACCGTATTCGACATGAATCGATGAGGGTAAATGAAGATTGGCGATGGCTTTTTTAACCGCGGCCATACCGGTGCCGAGGTCGATGCCTTCAAAGCGGGCGGTCACCTCGACGAGACGCAGGAGGTTTTCGCGGCGAATTTCGGTTTGGCCGGGATCGGTCGTAACAGCTGCAAGAGAGCCGAGAGTAGCCGTCCGGCCGGTGCTGCTGGTGAGAATTGTGTTGCTCATGCGATCTAGGGAAGAGCGATTGGCCTCCGGAAAACGAACGCGAATGGTGTAAGCGCGATCGTTGATGACAACGGGAGTTGCGGCTGGCTCACCTTCTAGAACGGCGGTGGCGTCCGTGGTGATTTCTTCCGGGGTGAAGCCAGCACGGGCAGCCACCACCGGATTGATCTGATAGGTCACGGCCGGACCGCTGATGGTATTTTCGATGCCGTCCAGAACGTCGACGACATGAGGAAGTTTCTGGATGGCGTCAGCCACGCGAGGGGCCGTGTCGTTGAGAAGTTTTCCGTCAGAGGAGAAAAGCTTAATTACCACGGGCTCGGGCTGACTGGTGAGATCGCCGATCATGTCTTGAAGAACCTGGACAAATTCGATGTCGGCGGCGGGTTCCGTTTTCTTGATTTCGGCGCGGATGTCGGAAATGATGTCGTCGATGTCACGCTTGCGTTGCTTGCGGGGCTTGAGGCGCACAGTGAAATCACCGCGATTGGCTTCTGTGACGGCGGCAAGCCCAAGCTGCAAACCAGTGCGGCGAGAAGTGTTCAGCACTTCGGGGGTGTCGCGGAGGATTTGCTCGATGTGCGCGAGGATGCGATCGGATTCGCCAAGGGAACTCCCCGGGGGCGTGTAGTAGTCGAGGATGAAACCGCCTTCATCCATTTCCGGCAGAAGGTCAGAGCCCAAAGCGCTGTAGCAGGCGTAAGAAAAAACCAGGATAGCGACGGAACCCAACGCCAGAACCACAGGCCGGTGAAGAAGCGAGCGAAGGACGCGGGTATAAAAGGCCACGATCCGCCCGAAAAAACCGGACTGAGTTTCTTCTTCGGCGGCGAGCAGTGTTTCGCTGGCAGAAGGATGTGCGTTGTGATTGGTGGCAGGTGCGCCACTACGACGGCGGACGAAATATTGACTGAGCGTGGGCGTCCAAGTGACCGCGAGCACAAGTGAACTGAGGAGAGAAACCGTCATGGTGATGGCGAGCGCGCGGAAGAAGCTGCCGGTGACGCCAGTGGTCGAGATGAGCGGCAAGAAAACGACGATGGGGGTGATGGTTGAGCCGATCAGAGGAATGGTGATTTCGCGAAGCGCGCTCTGAATGGCCTGAAAGCGCGATTCACCGGCATCGCGATGGAGAACGATATTCTCGAGCACGACGATGGCATCGTCGATGACCAAACCAACAGCGGCGGCGAGTCCACCTAAGGTCATGAGATTGAAACTTTGGCCAGTGAGCTTGAGGACGATGCATGTGAGTAGCAGAGTCACGGGAATAACTAGGGCAGCGACCAAGGAAGCGCCCCAATCGCGGAGGAAGAGCACCAAAATTGCAGAAGAGAGAATGATCCCGAGAAGGACGGCGTCGCGAACGCTGGAGATAGAATCGCTGACGATGGTGGACTGATCGTAGAACGGTTCCAGATGCACGCCCCGAGGAAGCGCGGCACGGAGCTCGGCGATTTTGTCGTGGACTTCATTGGCGACCTGCAAGGTGTTGCTGTCGGGCTGGCGATTCACGCTGAGGAGGACCGCGGGATTTCCGTTGGCGGTGACCACCGTATAGGTCGGCGCAACAGACGGCGCGACCACGGCGATGTCGCCGATACGAATGGGGATGCCGTTGCTGCCCGTTTTCACGACGATTTGTGCGATTTGATCTGGAGTACGCACCTGCCCGCTTACGAGTCCAAGGACCAACTGATGGTCGTGCTCCAACAAACCCGGGGAATCGACGAGGTTGGTGCGCCGAATGGCGTCCAGAATGTCGGTAACAGTAATGCCCGCGTTCTGAAGGCGCGCGGGGTCAGGCATGACCTGAAATTCCGGAACGCGGCCGCCTTGCACCAAGACGGAGGCCACTCCATCGAGGCGATTGATGCGAGGTTTCAAATTGTAGGTGGCGATTTCCCAAAGCTGATCTTGTGGCACAGTGTCGGAGGTCAGGCTGTAACCGATGATTGGAAAGCTGGCGAAAGTCAGCCGATGGGTTTCGATCTTTGCGGTGGGCGGGAGTTCAGTTTGCAGCCGGGCCATGACGCCGTCCACACGTTGAAGCGTTAAGACCATGTCGGAATTCCAGTCGAAAAACAGATCGACCTCCGCGGAGCCTCGACTTGTGATCGAGTACACCTTTTGCAGGCCCGGGACACTGTTAACCGCTTCTTCGATCGGACGCGTAACGGTCACAAGCATCTGGTCGATGGGCATAACGCCGTTGTCCACGCCGATGACTACGCGCGGAAAATTGGTGCTGGGAAAAACCGCGATAGGGATCCTGAAAGCCAGGTATGCCCCAACGAGCGCCAGCATGACGGTCAGAAAGAGGACGGGGCGAGAGAGACGGCGAAACCAGGGAATCGAATTGGTGTCGTTACCATCTGGCGCTCCGATGCGGGGATTGGTTTCGAGGGACACCGCACTCGGAGTTTGCTCCACGGATGCTACTCCTTGCCCTTTTCTTTGCTGGAGGAAGCGCCGGATTTGTCTGCCTTGGCATCGAGCCCCGAACTGGAGTTGTCGTGATCGGCTGAGCCTTCGCCGGCATCATCTCTATCTTTTGTCGGAGCCTCGATCGTGATCTTCGAGCCATCGGGCAAGCCATAACCACCGGTGATGATGATGGCGTCGCCTGATTTGACTCCGGACTGAATTTCGTCGAATTCCTTGTTGCGAATGCCGACTTTGACATTCGTTTGATGCGCTTTTGAGTCCGAACCCGCGAGCATCACGTAGTCGTTGCCCTCGGGCGACTTGAAAACCGCGGAGGCCGGAATGACCAAGGTGTTTTTCTCGGTCTGCACGATTACCTGAAGCGAAACGCTCATCCCGGGCTTGAGCGCAAGACCAGGTTTGATGGCTTCGACCCACACTTCGATGGTGGTGCTGCCGGGATCGAGCGCAGGGCTGATGAGCATCACGCGTCCTTTGATAGCCTGATCGATCCCGGGAAGGAAGATTTCGGCATCATCGCCCACTTTGAGTTGCACCGCTTCGCTTTGCACGATGTGCGCCTTAGCGATGAGCTTGGCGGTGTTCATCACCGTCAGGATCGGCTGATTCGCGGTGGCAAGTTCGCCTTCATAGAACGGGCGATCGGTGACCATGCCGTCGATCGGGCTGCGAATTTCCGAATAACTGAGCATCGCCCTCGCGTTGAGATACTTTCCCTTCGCGGCAGTGAGTTGGCCGTTCGCGGATTTCAAGGCCTCCGCCTTTCCGAGACGATTGAGGTCGGCGAGTTGCTTCTGGGCTTGGTCATTTTGGCTTAAAGTCTGGGCGAGTTGAACCTGCGCGGTATCAAGATCGCGGCGAGGAATAGCGCCTTCATCAAACAACTCTTTGCGCGCGTCGTACACTTTTTTCTGAGCATCATAGGCGGTTTGGGCCGCCGCCGCATCGAGTTCGGCTTTTTGAATTTGCTGGGGGAGGCTTGCGCCGGTGGTGGTGGCGTAGCCGGCTTGGGCTTCCTCGTATTCCCCCTGGCTTTCCTCCGCTGCACCGGCGAGATCCTGATTTTCGAGTTGCGCCAACAACTCGCCTTTTTTCACGTGGCTACCACGCTGCACGTAAAACTTGTGAATCGTGGAAGTGATTTTGGGAGTGATCACCGCTTGTTCGAGAGGATAGACTACGGCTTCGGAGGAAACCGTTTTCGAGATGGAATCTTTTTTCGCTGGCGCAACCTGCACCGCGACCACCGGTTCAGGCTCTTTTTCCGTGGAACCACAGCCCTGCAACACAGCGACGGCGCAGAGGGCAAGCGCGGCGGCAGGCAGTGGTGAGCAGCGGTTTGCCAGGAGACGTTGTGTCCGGGCTTTCATGGAGTTGGCAGCACCCCTGTGAGCGTTTGAAGATTCGCCAAAGCGACCCGGTAGCGCAGCGCACCGTCCTGATAGTTGGCGTTGGCCGCAGCGTAAGCGGATTGCGCGTCGACCACCTCGAGAACCGTGGCTTCGCCATTTTTGTAACGCAGGGTCGTCAGCCGAAGACTTTCTGCGGAAAGTTCGGCAGAGCGCTGTAACTCAGCGAGTTCGTCGAGTGCGGTTTCCGCTTCGGAATACAGGGAGCGCATTTCGGCGAGCAGTTTGCGCTGCGTATAAGAAAGTTCCACCCGGACTTGATCGCGACGTAACTCGGCTTGGCGAACCCGGCTATGCGTGGCTCCCCAATTCCAAATCGGCAGAGTGAGAGAAGCGAAGGCAGAAGAGCCCAGATTACCGGCTTGGCCCGCTTCGGGAGGAGGAAGTGGGCCATAGGTGGCGTAATGGGTAGCGTCGATTCCGTACCAATAATCGAGTCCGACGGAAGGTAAATACCCGGCGCGTTCGACTTTAACATCGGCGTTGGCCGCCTGCACCGCCGCAAGAGCCACACGGATCTCGGGATTTTGCTGGGCGGCCTGAGATTCAAACTCGGCAGGCGGCGGCAGGGGAATGTTGGCATGCAGGTCGTCAGTCAGTTCGAAATTGTCGTTGAAGTCAGGGAAGAGAAGGACAGCTAGATCGAGGCGTGCATTGATCAAGGAAAGTTGAGCTTCTTTGAACTGGCGCTCGCGGTCATGCATTTGCAGTTCGGCCTTGATGACATCAGAGTGCGCGACTTCCCCCGCTTCTTCCAATTCCTGAGTAAGTTTGAGGAAGTTTTCTCCTTCCTCCGACAGTCGGTGGGCGGCCACGAGTTTCTGCGTAGCAGCGGCAACACCAAAGTAATTCTGCATGACCGTGACAACTAGCCCGCGCGAGGCAACTTCGGCTTGCGCTTTGGCCATAGCCGCGAGGGCCGCGGAGCGCCGATAAGCCATGATGGACGCGACATCCAGTTGTTCGTGAACATTCCCTTGGCTGACATATTCGTGCTGCGCATTGTTAGCGATGTAACGAACGAGGCCATGGTTGTTGAGTTGGGTGTACAACATCGAGGTGCTAAAACTTACAGTAGGAAGCAGTACGGCACGGGATTGAACGCGATCCTCGCGAGCCAGTGCGACCTCGGTCGTGGCCGCGTGATAAGTAGGCTCGTTCTTGCGCGCAAGGGCCAGCGCATCTAGCAGAGTAATCTTCGTTGGCGCACCTGCCGCCGCGCTTGCTGTCGACGGCAGCTGCGGCTGAGCCTGCGGAGGCGCACTGAGCGCCAGCTGCGGTGCAGGGGTATTGGGTTGCTGGCCCCGGGAGGAAGGGACGAAGAGACCGAGGAAGAGAGTGACAAGAATAGCGTATGCGGAATGCGGTGCAGTTGTCTTCAAAAGCGTGATCTCAAGCCACAAAACGCCAAGCGGTTCGGCGAACCCTCGGACTTGGCGAGGTGTGGCACAAAAGTGTTGGAATAGCGATGACCATTCCTGTTTGAGACTAGCGAGACGAAGATAAACGTAGGATTAACTGGTCAAGGCGTGGACTTGTAAGAAATTTTGCATTTGCGCGGCGGTGAGAGTCTCCCTGTTTTCTCTTCCCTGGAAAAACATCGTGGGATCAAGGGATTAGAGAAGTGTTGCATCAACCATCTGAGCCGGCAGCGGAAATCGTCCATTGAGGTTCTAGCCGCCGCTTTTCTGGTTTCCCCTGCTATCCTTTCCCACGCGGGTCTCTCATAAATGAAGGCAAGGACATGAAGAAGCAAGCACGCAATCACGTCAACCGCAAGCCAAGTGAGTCCGACGAAGCGAGCGCCGAGTCTACGGGTGCAGTCTCGGGAGAGTTTGTCACCGAGAATTTCGAGTACGACGGTGGACGGCAGGTTACGGTGTACGTTCCACCGGACCCGCCCGAAGCAATCGTCTTCGCCGGTGACGGCCAGAGAATCCCGAAGTGGGGCCGGTTGCTGGAGAAGGCCGACGTCCCGCCCACAATGATCGTCGGTGTACATGGGCCGACCGATGAGACGCTACGGCTCCATGAATATTCACCAGGCTTTCAGCCGGAGCGGTTCGCGGCACACGAGAGGTTCTTCGTCGAGGACGTTCGCCGATGGACGGAGTCGCGGTTTGGCATGGCGCTTCCCACTGAACGTACCGCCGTGTTCGGTGTCTCGGCGGGTGCAGAGTTGGCCCTCGCGCTTGGGCTTCGGCATCCAAATGTCTACGGTGCGGTCTTCTGCGCCTCGCCGGGCGGCGGTTACAAGCCCCCTGCTATTATGCCGGGTTCGCTCCCGCGCACATACCTTGTCGCTGGCACACAGGAGCCGTTCTTCCTTGAGAACGCAAGGAGGTGGGCGGACGGGCTGCGCGATGCAGGTGCGGACGTCGTCATGAATGAGCGAGTTGGTTCGCACGGTGGCGCGTTCTGGCGAAAAGAGTTTCCGCTGATGGTGGCGTGGGCATTCGGACGATGATGTAATGTCGGACAGACTGGCATTTCTTTTATGAAGCTACGTTAATGGATTATGGAGATTCCGGGAACAGCGGAACACCCCCGCCGCACTCCCACAAATACAGAAACGGCGACTGGAAAGCGTTCGCTCCCGTATCAGCAGGGAGTCGCGACTCAACCTGAAGCGCGCTTGCTGAGTCCAGCCAATATGCGGAATTGCCGAAGCAGCAGCATCTGCAGATCGATGGTTTCATTATTTCGCATAAAGCGGGCCTGCCGGCCGGATTCGGTCAGGTATCCTTCGATGCTCAAGACGGTTTTGGGTTCGTGTTCTTCGCGAGCGGTGTTTTCCACCCGAACTAACCGTCGCTTGGAATCGAAATGGAAAGTAAGTTGATGGGGCCGCCCAGCGCAGCGCACGCGCAGATCGCCGAGAATGGTCTCTTTGCAGGAGAAGGTGTGCTCCTTAGTTTCGCCGTTCCATTCGTCGCACATAGCCTTCACCGTGGCGATCAACTTTTGCCAGACGGCCGGGGCGTGAGCGATGGCCGCGTCGCGATTGAGTTGTTGCTCGTAAGTAAGCCCGTCGGCCGACAACCGCTCGGCTAGATATTCCTGTGCAGCGCGCTTGACCTGGTCATCACCCATGGGTTCGGATACTCTGTGAGTTATTTTACAGAGAGAGAATCAGAGTGTTAAGCGGTACGTGACCAGGAAGTAGCGCTGGAAGTAACTGCTGCACGATTCGACAACCGGCATGATTTTTCAAATCTCCGTAACAACGCCGAACCGGTACCGAGTTCCGTTGCCGCCGCTGCCGGTAGCGAATTGAGGTAAGGTAGAGGAGACAGACGGAGTGGGCTATACTGGCACGTTTTCAAGAGGATGACGAATGTCGCTGCGAAACCGGGTGGCGGTGGTAACCGGCGGTACAAGAGGGATTGGCAGGGGAATCGCCTTAGGGTTGGCTCAACAAGGGGCTAAGATTGCCCTGGTTTATCGCGCCAATAAAGCCGCGGCGCAGATGGCCTTGCGGCTACTGCAAACCGTGGGCGCCGACTGCCTGGCGGTGGAGACGGATATCACGCAGCCGTCGCGCGCTGAACAGTTGATCAGCACGGTAGGGGACCGCTTCGGGCGGCTGGACATACTGGTGAACAACGTGGGGGAGTTTCGCTGGGGCACGCTGGCGGAATCGTCGGCGGAGGAATGGACGCGGATTTTCGATTCGAACGTGCTGACGGTGTTCCACATGTGCCGGTGCGCGCTGCCGGTGATGCGCAAGGGCCGCTGGGGACGCATCATTAATCTGGGCGCCGTGGGAGCGGAGCGGGCGTTCGGACAGGCGAAGATTTCCGCCTATGCCGGAGCGAAAGCCGCGGTGGTGGCCATGTCGCGGTCGTTGGCGCTGGAAGAGGCCAAGAACGGCATCACCGTGAATGTCGTGAATCCTTCGAACATTGACGAGAAGGATTTGACGCTCGAAGAGGCCAGAAAACTGAAAGACGCGCGCTATCCCATCGGAAGGCCGCCTACTTCCGATGATGTGGCGGCGGCCGTTTCCTTCTTTGCTTCGGAAGAGGCGGAGTACGTCACCGGCCAAGTGGTGAATGTGAGCGGCGGCTGGATGCTCTAACCGGCGCGTAGCGAACCAGCCCGAAAATTTATGAAAGCACTGACAGCAGCGGAAATGCAGGAAGTGGACCGCTTGACGACGGAGCGGTTTGGTGTGCCCAGCGAGCAGTTGATGGAGGCGGCGGGGAAAAGTGTGGCTGACGTTTTTCTACAGCAATACGGGCGCAAGATGACGGATCCTCCAGGGCGAGTGGTGGTGCTGTGCGGGAAAGGGAATAACGGCGGGGACGGATTTGTGGTGGCGCGCTGCCTGAAGGAAGAAGCCGAGCAGGTGCGCGTGTACTTGTTTGCCAAGCCGGAAGAACTGCGGGGAGACGCGGCAAAAAACTGTGAACGCTGGCGCAAATTGGGCGATCTGACCACGATCCTGAGCGCGGAGGATTGGGCCAAAGCGTGGGAGGAAGTTTCTAACGCGGACGTGATCCTTGACGCCTTACTAGGCACAGGCATTCGCGGCCCTGCGAGCGGGTTGATGCGACAAGCCATTGAAGATGTGAACCGCCTGAGTCGCGCTGGCACTGCGCCCCGGCCCGCCTGGATTGTGGCGGTAGATACGCCGTCGGGGTTGCCCTCGGATGGAGATGCGGCGGCTGGGCCGGTGGTGCAGGCCCATTGGACGGTGACCTTTACAGCGCCGAAAGTTGGGCAATTGGTTTCGCCCCAAGCGGGCTGTTGCGGGCAATTAGTGGTGAAGGAGATTGGTTCCCCGGCATCGCTGATTGAGGAGGTCGGGAAAGGTCCGCGTTGGGCAGGTCCGGATGAGTTCGCGGGATTACCACTGATACGCGCGGCGGAGGCGCACAAGGGTTCGTACGGACATGTGCTGGTGGTTGCGGGATCCGTGGGGAAGAGCGGCGCGGCGGTGATGGCGGGCTACACGGCGATGCGCGCCGGAGCAGGACTGGTGACGTTGGCGACACCGGAGCCAGTGCTACCGGTAGTGGCTGCGGCGCACCCGGAATATATGACCGAACCTCTGCCGGCCACCGCCGAGGGCAGCGTGGCGATGGCCGCAATCCGTTCTGGAAAATTCGCGGAGGTGCTCAAGGGAATGACCGTGCTCGCGGTCGGCCCAGGCATGGGGCAGCATCCGGAAACGCAGGATTTTATCCGGGGTGTGGTGACCGAGACCGAGTTGCCGATGGTGTTGGACGCGGACGGGTTGAATGCGTTCGCCGGGCGGGGCGATTTGTTTCGTGGAAAGAAAACAAAAGCGCTGGTGATTACGCCGCATCCGGGAGAAATGGCGCGGTTATTGGGAAGCAGCATTGCGGAAGTGCAAAAGGATCGCGTCAAAACGGCGACCGAAGCTGCGAAAAAGTGGAATGCGGTGGTGCTGCTGAAGGGCTACCACACGATTGTCGCCTCGCCAGACGGTCAGGTTTTTGTGAATACCACCGGTAATCCGGGGTTGGCCAAAGGTGGCAGCGGCGACGTGTTGACGGGTTTACTAGCGGGGCTAGTCGCGCAATTCGGCAGCAAGGATTTGGCACGTGTGGTAGCGCTGGGCGCGTACCTGCATGGGCTGGCGGCGGACCTGTTGGCGGAACAGTCTGACAATTCCGGAATATTGGCGGGCGAAGTAGCGCAGGCCATTCCTTTCGCGCGACAGAAACTGCTCCAGGAGTTGCAGGGGCGTGAGTGAAGAGATCATCACGCATTCCGCGGAAGAAACCATAGCGTGGGGCAGAGAACTGGCAGAAAAGCTGCAGCCTCCACTGCTGGTGTTGCTTTCCGGGGAATTGGGTACCGGGAAAACCACACTGACGAAGGGGATTGTCGCAGGGCTACACGCTGCGGAGGAAGACGAGGTGACCAGCCCCACCTTTACGCTCGTGCACGAATATGGAAGTGGAAAACGGGTGTTTCACGGGGACCTGTACCGCATCGAAAGTTTCCACGATTTCGAGACGCTGGGGTTGGAAGACGTGTTTGCGGAACCTGCCATCGTGATTCTGGAGTGGAGCGAAAAGTTTCCGCTGAAGGCGCGCTGGCCGCAGCTCCGGTTACGTTTGGAGCACCTGGGCGGCGATACCCGGCGCATTACTGTTCTAAATCCCGCTATTTGAGTGTCCTAGCTTACTCTCTCGCCATACCTGTACTTCCGGCTTCTTGCTGCCCACAAAGCTCGCTGCTAGCGTGGGGGTGGAGGGGCCAACCGGCGGTATGTCCAACGAAATGCTGCACCTTGGCGTGGGCGAAGCGAACCGGACCACGCTGAAAGGTTACAACGTCTCTTTGCCGATGGGCTCCCTCGCCATCGGGGTGGATAACATCCGCCACGACGTTTTTCTTAGTCCAAAATTTGTCCAGATTGCCCGCGATTATCTGTTCGATCTCATCCGCCAAAACGCCAGCAACAGCTTTCTTTCTGGAATTGAATTTCGCAGCAGCAAGCCCGTGGATGCCACCACGTTCCGGAAGGTCCTGGCGGATTTGCTGCGCAATGCGCTGACCACCGCCAAGCACCACAAAAACATCGAAATTGATTTGCTGTTTCGCGTGGCCATCCTGAAATTCCTCACTTCCGAGCTGCAAAACCAGTTTGCCAACGTGATTCTGGATGGCAAGGAGTACATCCGGAAACGCGGCGAATATTTCGAACGCAGCCAACAGGCGCATGTCATCAAGGCACGGCTGACGGAGATGCAATCGGCGCGGCGCGATGTTTTGCGGTTGATCGGACAAACCGTAGCGCAAATGCTGATCGACATAGAAGAGAATCTGGTGGTGAAAGCGCGGAAAGCGCTTTTTGGCGAGGAGTACGCCCTGTATTACGAAGTTTTGAAGAACCGGCTGATTTTCCTGGATGGCGGCAAAGACGATTTTTATTTTCTGGAGCACTATGTGCTGCTGGGAAATTACGCGCGCGATCCTGACCGCTTTGAGGCCGTCGATACCTTGTTTCAGCAATTTCTGAAAGACGTGGACCTGGGTCTGCCGGAGGAAACGGCTTCCAGCGATCTGGCAGCGCTGGGCTGTCAAGAACTGCTGCATGATGCGGACAAGGCGCAGACGGAATTGGCGTCACTCGAAGAGCAGCGTGAGGCGCTGCGCAAGAAATTGGAGCGCGGCGATGGGCTATTGAACAAGTTCTTGAGTTCCGCCAATCCGAAAGATCAGCGTATTGCGCTGACCGAGATCGAGAAGCGTATTAAGGAGCTGAATAGCAAGCTGGAGCAGATGGGTCCAGAACTGGAGCGCGCGCGCCAACAGGCCGATTTCCTGAATAAGGATCACCAGGGCAGGCTCAGTGATTTTTTGAATGACCCGGAGAATGCGCGCCGGTTGTTCGACGCCTCCAATGGAGATGAGGCCGATCGCGCGACCCGGGCACGGCAACTCGCGCAACTGACCGGATTGCTCGAAGCCAACGACCTGACCGCGCACATTCTGGCCAGTTACGAGATTCGCCCGGTGGCTACGCATTTTTGTCCTCCGCTGCACCTGCAACAATTGAAGAAGGCACTGGTGTCCCGCGAGGAGGCGCAGCGCGTCGAAGCGTTGCTGAAGCAGGTGCCGGCGCGGCGGCTGTCCATGAAGCCCATTGAAGAATTGGCGAAACGGGTGCGCCGTTATTCGCGCGAAGAGACGCAAACGATGATGCTGAAGTTTGCCGTGGACTTTATGCGTTTGCGCCGCGATTTGCGGGATGCCGAGCATCTGAACGCGTGCATGGAGCGCATCAACCTGATCACTGCGGAGAAGACCCGGGAACTCTCGCGGATGAACAACAAGCTGTACGAGTGCCTGTTGCGCGAAGAGGCGCGCCCGGAACACGATCAGGTGGTGTCGCACGTGATTATCAAGGCGGACGTGCGCGGCTCGACCAAGATGACCCAGGATTTATTGGCGCGTGGGCTAAGCCCGGCTTCGCACTTCAGCCTGAACCTGCACGAACCGGTGAAGCGACTGCTCGACCGCTACTCCGCCAAGAAAGTGTTTATCGAAGGCGATGCAATTGTGTTGGCGATTTTCGAAACCGAAGCGAGCCGGGCGTACGCCCGCCCGGTGGCGCGGGCATGCGCTCTTTCCAAGCAAATTTTGACGGTATGCAATTCGTATAACGACCAGGCCGCGTCCTCGCAGTTGCCGCCGCTGGAGATCGGGATTGGCGTAGCGTTCCAGGGATCTGCGCCGACCTATTGGACCGATGGCGAATCACGCATCATGATTTCCAAGGCGTTGAACCTCTCAGACCGCTTGTCCGGCTGCGCCAAGCTCGCGAAACGCATGCTCGCCGGGCAGAACACAAAATTTTCTGTGTTTCAGTTTCTTACCGCGTTGGAAGGCGCGTCGGCCGAGGAGTTGGACGAGTTTCTGGTGCGCTACAACATGAATGGGATTGAGTTGAATGAAGAAGGCTTCGAGAAATTGGCCGAGGAGATTTCCCTAGAAACGATCCAGACTTCGCTGGAATATCCGTGGAGCAAGGAAAATGTCGTGCTGTATTACGGCGAAGTGCCCATGGGCGAATCGGTGGAGACCCTGGTGCTGCGCAAAGGAGTCGCGCGGGAATTACAGCCCGATGGCAAAATCGGCAAAGCTTCGGACCATCATTATTATGAAGTGTGCACCAATCCCGCATTGTATGAATTGGTAGCCTCGCTCAAGCGCAATCAGAATGTGGGCGTCGAGGCGACGCGCATGTAAGGTTGCCGGCCGCGAGTCGTCCGCCCCTTACTTACCCGGCAAAGCCACACCACAATTCCAAATCCTTCCAAACGGAGTCCGCAGAACGCGCAATCTCCTTGTCCGTTCCCAGAAGTGGAGCGAAGCCGCTTCTGTTCGGGCGCGTCGGCACAGTTCCCAGACCACCTGAAGATTCATGCTATTGTGAAACGGGGGCGAAAGGGGTCCGGTGACCTTCCCGGTCTTCAAAGCCGGCGACGCGTTCCTTCGCGGAACGGGTGGTGGATTCGACTTCCACACGCTCCCGCCAGCCTGTGCAAATCGCAATGTGGTCGCGGACACCGAAGACATTTTTGTCATCACACAGAAGGCAAAAAGTCATACAGGGGCAACATATAGCACTGTTTTTCCGCTGGCGCCTCTGTTTGGCGCCATAACTCCCTCGTTATCAGCGCCGGCGCGTGGTAGCGAAATTGCTGTGCCGATTCTCGTGGAGGAAAGGCATGTTTGGTAGGGGTGCACTCGTTTTAGGTTTGTGTTTGATGGTAACGTCGGTCGCTTCTGTGCCCGCAATGGCGGATTCGACTGACGCGTTTACGATTACAGCCGGTGGCACCGGATCAGATCTGCCCTCGGTGTCGAGTGCCAGCTTCCAGCTCACTGGATCGTTTCAATTCAATCCCACGACGTTAGCGGTGTCCGATGTGCTCTTCGACGGCACGCTGACAAGCGTTGGCAGCGCAGGTACAACTTTTAGCGAAACGTGGTCATTAGGCCCGTTAACGGCCTTGGCCAGCGGTCCTAATGGTTGGGATTCTATCAATTTTTACGGTTATGCGGGCTCACTTGGGGATGTGCTGGAGTTTTCTGCCTACATGTATCCCGACGGCAGCGGCGGTTTCGTACCTTCGGGGGGATTTGTGATGAGCGGGAACCCCTCCACAGCGCAGCTGGAATGCATCGACAATTGGGGCGGGGAGATCTCTCCGGCACCGGTGCCTGAGCCGGGTACATGCATGTTGCTCGCTGCTGGATTGCTCGTGCTGGTAACCGCGAAGCTCTGTCGGCGCTGAGCTTCGTAAATTCCCGCTAACTTCCTGCACCTTAGCTGTGACCAGCTTCACCCGCCCTAATTCTGCCAACTGAATTTCAGCGAGCTTTGGACGATCCCAAACTTCCCAAATACTCCGTGAGATGCCCAATGTTGGGGCACGTCTGAATATGGTTGGCGTTCTTCACGATAAACGTCTCGCCAGAATCCCGGGTTTCGACACTCACTTCCTTCTTCTCGAATCTGGTCGTGGCCATACCCGAGTGTGTTTTCTTAAAG
>DATKPS010000018.1:0-11159 GCA_035524015.1 Candidatus Sulfotelmatobacter sp. | reverse complement strand
TGCTGCCACCGCCGTCGGAGTCCCGGTGATCACACCCGTGGTCGTGTTCAGCTTCAGTCCTGCGGGAAGGCTTGGGGTCTGTGTGCTCAGCGCGTAGAGGGTGGCTTGACCGCCGGTGTTGCTCGGAATATTTCCCTCAATGGGTTCATTCACGGTGTAGACCGCGGGGTTACTGCTGTAAGCGAGATTCGACGGCGCGCCGTTGGCCACGGTAACGGTTAGTGTGGTGCTAGTGCCGCCACCTGAATTGAAGGCGGTGACGGTGTAGTTGGTTTGCCCTGAAGGGACGGTCGGCGTCCCCGTGATAACTCCCGTGACGTCATCCAGACTGAGCCCCCACGGAAGCGTGGGAACCACGGTATACGAAGTCACCGTACCACCGGTGTTGGTGGGGATGTTTGGTGTGATAGGCGCGCCCACGTTGTAGGTGACGGGATTGGCCGAATATGCCAGGGCCGCAGGAACGGCGGCGTTCACGGTGATTGACAGAGTTGCGGTTGCACTGCCAGCGGTGTTCCGAGCGGTCACGACATAGTTTGCTGCGGAGCTCACTTTTGACGGCGTTCCACTGATGACGCCGGTGCTGCTACCGAGGCTTAGTCCTGGCGGAAGACTTGGACTGACGCTGTACGAAATCGCTGAACCGCCAGTGCTGGTCGGGTTATTTGCCGGAACAGGCGTTCCCACCTGATACACCGCCACAGGCGTGCTGTACATCAGACCTGAGGGCGGCTGGGTTGGCGTGCTGCCGCCACCGCAGCCACAAATGGTAATACACAAGGCCATCAGAACTGCAAAGGCCCATCGCATTGCTCGCATAGAGTGCTCCAGTTGGTCCGTTGTCGTGCCCGCGTCGATGCGCGGTCATCTGTCTTGCCAGGGCGAGGCAATCGTTCGCGGTTGCTTGGCAAGTGGCGCAAAAAAGCTTCAGCGTGCCTAGCGCCAAAAGAGATGAGCAAATCGCGGACCAAACTCAGCGAAAGAAATGCTAAACGTCATGCAAGCTGACGGAATGGCTTCCGCAAATTCGAACAAATTTGAACAGAGAATCTCTGCGAGGTTCCAGAGTGGTGTTCTATTTCAAGAAGTTTGGTTCATTCCGGGAGACGCTTCGTTGCGCATTTGTTGAACGCTGCACGGTATTGGAGGCACTTGAGATTGGTCCCGGACTTGCAAATGGAAGCCTCGTGGCGCTTTTCGTTAGGGCCATCTGGCTAGTCAGCGCCGTTGTTGCCGCTAAAGTTCGAAAGGTTATTCCCGATCCCTTCCAAGGAAGATAATTTATGGCGAAAATTTCGAGGTGCTTGTGGTTTGCGGTAGTGTTATCGAGTGTTTTGCTGACGTGGGGATGCAACGACGCGAAGGATCCCGCCCGTGCTTCCAGCAGCTATCAAGTGGTGACGGTTTCGGACCTGCACTTTAATCCGTTCTACGACCCGACTCTATATTCGTCGCTGGTGACCGCCGACCCTAGCGAGTGGGCCGGAATCTTTCAGAATTCAAAGGTGAAATCTCCGACGGGAGCAGGAACGGATACAAACTATCCTTTGCTGGTGCTCACCCTGGCGGATATGAAGCGACACATGGGAGCGAGTCCAGTGGTCCTGTTTACGGGCGATATGCTTGGGCACTACATGCCAGAGTATTTTTACTGCGGGTACTTTCAGAAGCCAGTCACAACGCCGGTACCCACCTGTTCCTCTACCGACCCAACGGCCGTTGCGGCGATGCAGCAGTTCATGAACAAAACTTTTACGTTTGTAGCCGGCCAGATCCGTCAGTACTTAGGCAGCGCGCCAGTGATCTACGTTCCGGGGAACATCGATACCTACCAAGTTGCGGGAATAGGACCGGACACTACCTTCCTGACAAACAACAGCAGCCCCGTGTACAACCAGCTTTTGAACAGCAGCACGGACCAGCAAACGTTTGTGAGCACTTTCACGAGCGGCGGATATTATTCGGCGGAACTGCTAGGATCGCGGTTGCTGGTGATCGGGTTGAACAGCAATTCATTTGTGGCCGGCTCGCCGACCAGCATCGAAGCGGACCCGGAGCTCGGATGGCTGAATTCGCAATTAGCTTCGGCAGAGGCCGCCGGGCAGAAGGTGTGGATCTTGATGCATGTCCCACCGGGCGCAAATTCCCAGGGTATGGGCAAGGACACGCCCGGACAACTCGACGACAACAACGTCTCCATGAATTGGCGCGCCGATGTTCAGTCCACATTCCTGCAGACGCTGGCAAACCACTCGAGTGTAGTTACGTTAATGCTTGCCGGACATACACACATGGATGAATACCGTATCCTGCCGTCGGGCAATGTTCTGGAGCAGTTGCCTGGCATCAGTCCGTGCTTTGGGAACAACCCTGCTTATAAAGTTTTGACGATTAAGCAGGATACGTTGGTGCCTACGGATTACGAGTCGTTCGAATACGACCCCACGGAATCGCCGGTCCAATTCGAGAGCCTCTACCAGTTTTCGAACGCCTATGGCGGGCAGGGGTTCGTCACGCTTAACTATTCATTGCAACAGCTATATCCGCAGTTGTTGACCAACGAAACTCGGCGTAACTCTTATGCTTATTACTATGCTTCTGGCAGTAAGTTGAATCCAATCACCTCCACGAATTGGCCGATTTTTTCTTGCACCATCAGCAACGTAAACGGGCCAGATTATATCGACTGTGTAAACACCTACTGAGGCGCCAGCCAAAGAGCACATCGCTCTTGGGAAGAAGTCCTGCATTCGCATGAAGGCGCGTCTGATAGGGACAAACGGTTACGGATGCCGCGTAATTCTGCGAGTCCGTAGAGACAAAGACACCGATCTGCTCCACTCGCTCATCTACTCGGGACGTCTCGAGGCGTATAAGGCATCACTCTTTTAGAAGCATCGACTTGTTGCCGGAGTTAAAAGCGGTCTTTCCCCGTGACTCTCAGGAGGCCCGAGCTGTTCGATCGTCGTTGAATTGGTCGAAGGAGAGTTTCAGGGGGGAAGCTGGAGCCGTCAAGACATTGGGAGCGGTCCGAAAGCGCTGGAAAAATTGAAGACAATTGCAAACAACCCAAGTATGCCTTACGACCGGAGGATAAGAGCTCAGAGACTACTACCGTTTCGATCTAATAACGCCGAACGTTGCTGTATTTGAAGAAATTGTGTTGCTGCTCTCGCACAGAATCCGAACGAGGTTGCGACGATCGACTTACGCTATCAGTCAACGCCGCGATTTGCTCGCGCAATTGCTTGTTTTCAGCTTCGAGTCGCACGATTCGTTGCTTCAAGACGACCACTTCTTCGCGGTCGCCGGCACCACTCACGGAGTCACCCGGCTCCTGCTTCCTCCGCGCTGCGGAACTTCGTTTCACAACTTTAGCCTCTTGCCGCTCTGTTTTTTCCATTGCTGCCCCTCTCTCATGAACAAAACTGAATTTCTTTGCCTTCCCTAACGAGCTGACCATGCGGGTCTTTCGATTACCACTCGTGTTGCGTCGCATCGGGGTAATTTAACACAAGCACGCAAGGGCGAATTCCGCAAATCACAGTTCTTGTCTACCGTCCCGACGTAATGCTGCGCCTGGTCCGCCCGCTTCTTCCGTCAAGAGTTTCCACTTCGTTCCAATGCACACCACACCCTGGCGGTGAAACACGATTCTCTGGATTACGCGGCGCATCTACGAAGCATCGGCACATGAAAAAGCGTTTGATCCTGCGGTGATGGCGGCGATGAAGAAGTTAGAGTCCTCGATCGACTTGGTGAACCGGAGTGCACCAAAAGTGCACCAAATTTAGTAGGGCAGTGTGGTAAACTTTTGAAAGTAAACGCCGGAGAGGTGGCCGAGAGGCTGAAGGCGGCGGTTTGCTAAACCGTTGTACGAGCTAAAACTTGTACCGGGGGTTCGAATCCCCCCCTCTCCGCCAGATGCTCGTAATTCCTCAGGACATTTTGGTTGCTGCGCGCCTGGGTTTGTTCGGCGTTACCGCCAAGTGGTCTCACCGGTACCGGACAAAGCGCGGTCCAAATAGGTCGCCGCGCTAATCAGTGCGAGATGAGTGAAGGCTTGAGGGAAGTTGCCGAGATGGCGCCCATTGGAGCCTAATTCTTCCGAATAAAGGCCAAGATGGTTGGCGTAGCCTAACAGCTTCTCGAATAACAGTTGTGCCTTTTCCAATTGTCCCGCGCGAGCCAAACACTCGACATACCAAAACGAGCACGGGGTAAAGCTGCCTTCGCCGCCGGGAAGGCCGTCTACGTGTGTGCGTTCCACCTCGTAGCGACGGACCAAGGTGTCCTCGACCAATCGTGTTTCGATCGCGCGCAAGGTCGACAGCCACATAGGATCTACGGGGCTGATGAAGCGCATCAATGGCATCAATAGCGCGGAGGCATCCAGGTCTTCTGTACCCTTCGTTTGGACAAAGGACTGCAGCCGCTCGTTCCAAAAGTTCGTGAACACATCATTCCGGATGTCATCTCGTATGTGTTGCCAAAGATCCAGAGGCCCCGGGAGCGAACGTTTCTGGGCAAGACGTAGGCCGCGGTCGAAAGCCACCCAGCACATCACGCGCGAGTGCAGAAACTCTCTCGGGCCGCCGCGGACTTCCCATATCCCCTCGTCTGGCCGCCTCCAGTTTTTCCCCAACCATTCCAGAATGCGCTGAACGTCTTGCCAGCCCTCATAGGAGATCGGATCGCCATATTTGTTTGCCAAATAAACGGAATCCATCATTTCGCCGTAAATGTCCAACTGCAGCTGCTGGTAAGCCGCGTTTCCAATGCGGACAGGTCTTGAATTCTCATAGCCGGAGAGATGATCGAGCGTGAGTTCATCAAGCTTCTGCCTGCCATCGATCCCATACATCACTTGCAAAGGTCCTCTTTCCGCGTCGTCACTAAGCCGCCCTTTTAGCCAGTTAATGAAGGCCTCAACTTCCTCGACAAAACCAAGCCGGATTAGCGCGTAGAGGGTAAAAGTGGCATCGCGCAGCCAGGTGAAGCGATAGTCCCAGTTACGCACTCCTCCGATATTCTCTGGAAGGGAAAAGGTTGGGGCGGCAATCAACGAACCGTGGCGACGGCTGATCAGTAGCTTCAGCATCAAAGCCGAACGCTGGACCATCTCGCGCCACCGCCCTTTATATTTCGACTTAGCGATCCACTTCTTCCAGAAACGAACAGTGTGTCGAAATCGGTGACCCAAGAGGGACATTTCTGGTGGTTGTCCTTGTGGCCGCACCGCGCCAAAGACAAACGTAGCGGTGGCACCGGCTTGGAGAGTAAATTCCGCGAGTACATCCTGAGAGTCCTGCTTCACAGCCACGGTGGAGTACAAAGCCATGGGTTGGCAACTGCTGTCAGCGGGGATAAACACAATGCAACCATCGGAAGGTTCTGTGCGGTGGATGGAAGTGGCATAGTTAAATCGGGGTTGACACCGCATTTGGAAATTCACGTTACCTCGAATTACAGATACAGTGCGGACGATCTCATTCGGTTGCTCCCCGTCTTTCTCAATGGGCATGTAGTCCATCAGCTCAGCCACGCCCTCTTCGGCAAGAAAACGGGTGAGCAGAATGTTCGTGTCAGGCAGATAGAGCTGGCGTATCCGCATGTTCGTGAGCTGCGGTTCAATCTGAAAACGGCCTCCTTGTTTGTCATCCAGCACCGCCGCAAAAACAGTAGGGGAATCGAAATCCGGATAGCAGAGAAAATCAATGGAGCCATCCATGCCAACCAGCGCAATGGACTGCATGTTGCCGATCACCCCGTAGTTCTCAATCGGTTGAAAGCTCATATTGGCCAGGTCCACTGGCTGCGCTAGTATCTCCGATGCCAGACTGCAGGCGATAGTTTCGAAAAAGAAATCGAATCGGCCCGTACGTCCAAATCACCGGCGCGCTAACGCTTCGCCTCAAGTTTTTACCGGACCTGTTTGCAGTCTTAACCTTAAGAACCAACGTAGAGTTGAAAAGGCGCCCAATAAAAGGGTTTGCTAAACACCGTAGTATGGTTGGATTTCAATATGCCGAGTTTCGCGTTTCGAAGAGCCGTCGCCGGGTCCTCTCCGTGGCCTAGCTCGGTATAGAAGGAGTCCATCAGGTCTGTTGTCGAAGAGGCGTCACTGACTTCCCACAGCGAAGCCACCACATTGTGTGCTCCTGCTCGCAGAAAAGCCCACGAAAGGCCCACAAGGCCTTCCCCGGCATACGCGCGTGTGCCTGCTCCATTGCAAGCGGAAATGGTGACGAGTTGCGCGTTCAACGGATGGGCCAAGATGTCGCGGGCGTACAACTTATAAGAATCTCCTTCCCTACTCAGGATAACGGCCGACTCCAGAGGCCGCGTTTTACTGGCGATTCCGTGAGTCACGAAATGCAAATAGTTGAAACGCCCAGGATCGCTACGAAGATACGCCGACGCGGTGGCATGGCTTCCTTCAAGCACCTCGCACTGATGAGAAGAAAAATGGGCAGCCACACGGCGCATTTCGATGGGCGCTTGCACTAAAGGCGGGAAGTCTGGGTTCGCCTGTTGAGTATTCCCTATCAGGAGGAGGCTCTTTTCGGCTTTTTCGAACGTTGTTCCCCTTCGGTTTTGAAATGACAAAAGAGCGAGCGAACCCGCCTCGCAGACAGTCACATCCTCAAGCCAATAATGAGGTGCAGGCTGAGGAACGATCAGAGTCTCAAAGTTCAAGCCATACAAGCCCTCTCCTGGCAGTAGAATGACGCGGCTGTTTTTTCCGACGAACTTGTCCGCGGGCGCGACCAGCTCCGCGTAAAGCTCCTGCCCTTCTTTGCTGCCTGACTCCAAGGGATCCTTTCCGCTCGTCACTTCTTCCCGATAAGCCTTCACAAGCGGTTCAATTTGATCCCTCTTTGGCAAAGGAATGCAGGCGATTCGGGATGGCGTGATGATCCACAGATATGATTGATTCTGTCCGAGCCAGTAAAGCAGAAGAGTGCTGCGAAGTGTCCGTGCGATTTCGCGCGGCGCCCACCGTAGTGCGGGAGTCGGTTGCCCCGCCGCAAGTCCTTCCGCTAAAGTCTGGGAGCGTGTGTGATCTGCGACGCGAAGTGCGTCTTCAAACCTTCCCCGCCTAACGAGAAAGTTGACGTAGTCGTCGTAGAAGTCGATGACATTGGAGAGGAATGTAAGCCGCAATTCATCCTCACTGATGGAGTGTCGCGCAGTTTCAAATGTGTCGATCGCTCGGCGGTATTCGCTTTCCGCCTTAGTTGAATCACCTTGCTGATCGAACGCCTTCGCGAGAGAAATGTCAGCTTCCCAACGGATGGCCGAACCGGCCGATGCGTCGCGCAGCACTTTGAGCAAATCATGTTTAGCGGCCTCGTACTGTCCTCGCGCCAATTCGATTCTGGCCGTAATCAAGTCTGACAAGATCCCTTCGTATTTGTCGCTGGCCGTGCGTGCAATCTCGACGGCTTCCTTGTTGTACGCGACCGCCTGGTCAAGGTTCTGCCGAGCTATTTCGACGTACGAAAGATTATTCAAACACTGGGCTATTACCGGCTTCTCGGATAGTTCGCGGGCGAACCCCAATGCGACTTGCGTATCTTTCTCGGAACCGTCATAGTCGCGCAGAAAGTACTCGACGCGGGCAATGTTGATGCGCCAATACGCTCGTGCACCGAGTAGCCCTGCTTTCGTCGAGGCCTCTTCCGCTTGACGAAGCAATGCAAGGGCGTTCTCGTAGTTTCCCAACTGCATGTAACTCCATCCCATGTTGCCGAGGATGATGGCTGTCGAGTTTTCCGCACCGACCAGCTGAGAGAGCCGCAAAGCGCCCTGATTCCAGTCAATGGACTCGTCATAGTGTTCTTGTTTCGTGGCGACGAGCCCGAGACTCCCAAGCGCGGCAGCCTGGAGGAAGTCATCCTTTTGTTCACGCGAAATCTGCAGAGCGGCGTGGTAAGCAGCGGCCGCCGCCGGCAAGTCCCCACTCAAAAAGGCGAGGGTGCCGTAGCGCAGGTACACTTCCCCTAGGAGAGTTGGGTGTTTGCTTCGGGCCAAAGCTTCAGCAGTTGCAAGATGATCCTTTGCTACCGGAAACTGTCCAAGGAAGGCGTTGGCCATCCCCTGAGTCATGTCACGCCAAACGGCAATATCGCTTGAGGCTAAGGTGGGCGGAAGTGTTCCCTCCAGTAGCTTCAACGATGCTTCGTTGCGCCTCTGCCGCAAGAGAATCTCTGCCTTGAGAACCGTGAATCGCCAGTGCCAATCGGTGTCTGGGGTGGGAAATTTGGATAATCCCGCATCGGCCATTACCAATGCGCCAGTCAGATTGCCACGCTGCAGTTTGAGCCAAGATTCGCTATAGGTTTGGTCAGGCGAAAAATGCTTGTCTCGCTTGCATCCTGCTGTTCCAAAGACCAGGACGCACAGCAGCGCGATTAAGGCCAGGGATAGCCGTTGACTTGCCCGCCACTGGCCATGAGCTGAGCGCTGGTAGGCGAGCCCAATTCCAGGCGCATCATGCAAATCGATTTCGAGCCGTGAGAAGCGCTCACTTCCGCAAAGTAGATAGTGCCAAATTGCTCGACGGTAACCACGTGGCCATCGACGTTCACACCGGGGCAGTCGATTTTGACGGATTTCGCCAGCGAACAAATGATGACTCCATTCGATTCGTCCGCTATTCTCCCTGATTTCTTCAGGCTTGCAACATCTTTAGACAAATCCTTGTACGTTTTGTTCTTAAGAAATAGCTCGTTGTCGATTTCGATTGTTACTTCGCAGCCGTTGATCCGGAGGTTCTCAAACCGGCTACCCACCATGATGATGTGGCCTTCTCTTTTGGCCGGGTCGTGGTCCGAAGAAATGCGTGCGACCACGCGGTCCGCCGTCACCACGTCCAAGATATTCAGTCCTTCCAGGACTGCCGTCGTTTGAGAGCTGTGGTGCGTGTTGCCATCCAGACTTCCCGACGCGTGGGAATAGCCACGCCGGACGGTCACCAATTGGTTGACAGAAAAGTTCTCCACACTGGCATGACCATGCCCGCCGCCGTGAGGCAGCGAAACGCCGGCTTGCACTTCAATCGCCTGCTTAATCGGCCGGAAAAACTCACCACTGAATGCATAGGCGTGCGCATGATAGTGGTACGAAAGGGGCTGAGGTTTGCTCATCGGTGCCACTCCAAGGTATTGAGATTAATTGCCTGATACTCGAACACGTTCAGGGTTGCAATTCAATTGAGAACGATAGGCGCTGCACTTCTTTGTTCTTCGCGTCCGATGTGCCACTTTCATCGGTGAACACCAAGTCATAGTCGCCGACCTGAACCGTATCAGCTGGGACTACCAAGTGGAGTTCCTTGTTGGCTTCAGCACCATTCAGGGTAAAGGTAAACACCGCCGTTCCCGATGCGTCGAGCAGCGTGCCTCGGTAACGCGCAGCACTTTCGGTTGGCGTGAAATCAAAATCCAGTGCAAAACTCTCGTGGGGATTCACGGAGAGTTTTGAACCGCTCCCCCCTCTGGTCACTCCCTGTAATCGATAGCTGGACTCATAAACCTCCACGAAGGGGCGCTTCGCCGACGATTTTTTCAGTACTGGAAGCAACCCGGCATTTTGCAGGATAAACACGCCAAGCAGTGCGGCCATCGCCGGAACAACTAGGATCGGCCGTAACCACGCGAACCAGCCTCGTCTTTCCCCCGTCTTATCGGGAACCGGCGGTTTCGACGAAAATCCTTCCTGGGCTACCACCTTCCCTACTGTCAGTAACGAGCCCAGTGCGTCCAGATCGGAAGTGCACTCCGCACACTCAAAATAATGCTCTTCAAACTGTTCGCGCACTTCCGCCGACAACTCTCCTAGAACGTACTTTTCGGCGATGTTTTGTTCTATCACTTCTGCGTGATCCATAATCCGTCCTAGAGATAGTGCGCTCCTGACGTTTTCCGTTTCATCCTAACTTGCCGGTTAGTGTGCGAGTTGGCCGGCCTGGCGCCATATGTTCGAAAGTTGAGCGAAATCGCTCTTTGGCTCGGTACAACAAAACGCGCAGGTATTGGCGGTCAACCCCAAATTCATTGCAAATCTCGTCTTTGTCCTTTTCTTGCAAGAACATAGCCGAGAGCAGTTGGCGATCCCGCGGCTTCAGCTCTTCGAGTATCTGGCGTACCGTCTGTTTGGCCTCCTCCGAAATCATGGCTCGCTCCAAATCCATGATCTTCTGAGGAGCGTCCGCTTGTTCTTTTTGAATCGATTGCGTCCTGCTCCAGTCGCGCGCATGCTCCCGTAAGACGTTCTTGCAAATAGAGTTAACGAAGGCCCCGAAGCGTTCCGGATAGTGGACGCCGCCGTCGCGTCTAAGGATAGCGATCACCCGGGTGAGTGTCTCTTGGGTGATATCGTCGACGCGTTCTGGGGAGAGATAACGGGCACGCAACATGATCCCGAGCAGTCGTCCAAAGTAAGACGCGAAGTGCTGTTCGGTGGCTGGCTCGCCGTCGCGTAGGCGGTCGACGTAAGCCTTATCAAATACAAAGAGTTCCAAGTGACCCTCGGGTCTTGGCCGAGTATATCGTTCGGCGAAGGTCAGAGGCAAACAAACAAATGGTTGCCAAAATGAAACGAAATGATGGCCTCGCGCACTATTTTGCAAGTGGAACCGGGTGCGATTGCGGTTCCGAACGCCGGGAAATTCGTCACCGATTCCTCGGCACAAGGGCGCGTCTGTGCCTCTGACCTGACAACAACGCGCCCTTCCCTTCTTCGAGGTCTGCAGTATTGGGAGGTTTTGTGGCAACTCAAGTTCCGATTGCGAATCTGCAGTCCTTGGTCTGCGCCGCGGTACAAGCCGCTCCCGACCGTCGTTCGGGTAAGTCCACGGGACCGCCGGCCCAGGAAAGCTCTGTACCAAGGCTGTTTGCGCATGTGGTGGAATTCGTGGCACCTCCCGGAAAGGCAGAACGTCTTCAAACAGAAATCCCCTTGGCGCTCAGGCGCGCTAACGGCCGTTCCGAGGGGTTTGCCGGCTGTATCGTCCTGTTCTCCGAACAGGAGGCGCGGCTGGTAACCCTGATCACACTATGGAGAGACGGAAACCATGCGAATGAGTGCAACGGAAATTCCACGCGTTTGAAAACCTTGCTGGCGCCGTACGTGGACCGGTGGTTGCGTACTAG
>DATKPS010000017.1:0-14114 GCA_035524015.1 Candidatus Sulfotelmatobacter sp. | reverse complement strand
ACATATTGCAGTCGCTCAATCATCTGCCAGATGCGTCTCGATAGTGGGGTTGTCAGTTTGCGTCACGGAAGGGTCAGTCTAGCATTCTCAGTGTATCTTGGAATGGGGCAGGCGCTGGGCGTGGTGAGTAGATTCCCCCTGGATTGGCCCACGAGCGAGTTGGGCAAGCTCTTCTATGCGCGACAACCGTAAAAGCGACAGCGAGACTGCCGCACTCCAAATTTCACTGGGGGTGCGTCTTGCCTGGATGGTGCTGATCTTGGCCACCTTGTGCTTGTGTTACTTCTACAATCTGAGCGCCATCGGTCTTGTCGGTCCGGATGAACCTCGTTATGCGTGGATCGCGCGCAACATGGCGGAAACCGGCGATTGGGTTACGCCCCGGCTGTACGGCCAGCCCTGGTTCGAAAAGCCAATCCTTTATTATTGGGGCGCCGCGCTCAGTTTCAGATTGTTTGGCGTCAGTGAAGTTGCCGCGCGTTTGCCCAGTGCTTTCGCTGCGCTTCTTGGCACGCTGGCGATGGCCTGGCTCGCTTTGCGTATTTACGGCGCATCGACGGCTCAGTGGCTATTGTTGCTGCTACCAACCACGGTCGGCATGATCGGGTTTTCTCACGCCGCCGCCACGGACATGCCTTTCACGGCTACGCTCACCATCGCCATGGTTTGTGTCGCAGTGATTCTGGGATTGGCGAAAAATCAGCATACACCGATTCTGCCTCGTACGCCGTGGCTGGCCCTGCTTCTGTTCGGTTTCTTTCTGGGGCTTGCCGTTCTCGCGAAAGGCCCGGCGGCGATTATCCTTGCCGGTGGCGCGGTAATTTTCTGGGCGCTGGTCACCAACCGTTGGCGTGATGCCTTTCGCTGTCTTCATCCGGTTGCCGTGGCCAGTTTCTGCGCGACCGCACTGCCTTGGTACATCCTCTGCGCGCACCGTAACCCTGATTTTTTTCGCGTGTTCATCATCGAGCACAACTTCAAGCGTTATCTGACGCCGGAATTCCAGCACATTCAGCCGTTCTGGTTTTACATACCGATCCTGCTGATCGCGTTTGTTCCGTGGACTCCGTTGCTGGTGTGGTCAGGGTTTCGCGGGTTGATCGACTGGCAACAGAATCGTCAATTATCTCCGTTCGCTATTTTTCTGCTCGGTTGGGCTGGTTTTTGCGTGCTGTTCTTTTCCACTTCCCAGTCAAAGTTACCCGGCTACATTCTCCCGGCTCTACCGCCGATTGCCTTGCTGATGGCGAGCTGCTATGTGCGCGCATCAAATCATCCCTCCAAAACGTTCCAGTGGATGCAAGGCGGCGTTGGGGTGACAGCCATTCTTGTGGCTATGGTTCTATGGTCGCATCCGTTTGACTGTTACCGAATCACGGCTCACGCCGCAACGGGCGCCGGTTGGGTCCTGTCTCTACTTGGGATCGCGAACCTGCTTTTGGCGATACCGGTCAGCAAGAGATTCAGCGGCTTCTTGACTTCTTCGATGTGCGTGGTCCCCGTTTTGCTGGTGGTGTTGGCTTTCCGGCCGCTTGCCGCGGATTTTCTGCCCCGCGATCCCTCGGGAAGATCGCTCGCCGCGGAGGTCGAGAAGTTCCAGCCCACGGCGGAGGCCCTTCGCGTGGGAGTTTACGTCGCTGCGATGAGCCGAGGGCAACAATACAGCCTCAGCTTTTATCTGCATCGCGAAATTCCGGACTGGGAGTCGACTCATCCCACCGATAGCTTTGTGCTGCTGCCTTCACCACCTTCCGCAACGTGTAGGGCTCCAATAAAGCCACCGTGGTCGTGCTCGCGAAATGCCTTCGAGCTGAATTCAACTGGCTGGTTTATTTATCGGGTATATAGAAAGAATTGACTCACGCGGGCCAAACGAAGGGACCTTCGGCTGCCATTCTTGCCGATGGCGTGATTTACAAGATGGGGACTACTCGGCTGGCGTTGCCGTTTTGCTTGCTCTGGCGGTCTTGATGGGCGCAGCAGGAGGTACTGCGGTGACCGGAAGGCGCGTGAGGAAGAAGCTGACCACGCGGTTCTCGTAGGTGCGCTTTTCGTCGTCGGGGAGATTCACAAAGTTTCCGTGGGCGATGATGGCCTGTTCGCGTGGTTCCGGGGCTTTCAGGAACATATCGCGCGTAATGGCGCCGAGTTCGGGGTCGTCGGTAGCTTGGATGTAGAGTGTGGGAACGGCGTCCAAAGTCTTCAGGCGGGCAGAAAGTGGCGGATCGTCCTTGTAGCCGTAATTCAACCATTCGAAGGTGGTTTGCGCCGATTTAACCATCAAGGGGAACCCGCCGACACCGGTGCGCTCCACGCCAATTTTCACCATCTGCTTCGGATAGTCGTAGACGGAATCGAGCACCAGCGCACGCACGCGTGGGTCTTTCTCGGCTTCACGCAAAGCGGCATACGCGCCGAGGTTGTAGCCCCACAAACCGAAACGAATGGGATCGATATCGTTTCGCTTGGCAATGGTGTCAATGGCTGCACGAACTTCATCGGCTTCTTTATAGCCAAAGGTGGTGAGTCCGGCATTCGAGCCATGGGCCGCGAAATCGAAGACAAAGACGTTGTACTGGTGATCCTGAAGAGCGGAAACGAGGGTGAGCAGTTCGCCGCGGCTGGATTCATAGCCATGGCAGAGAATGATGGTAGGGGCGCCGCGCAGGCCCGGGAAGAACCATCCTTTGCGGTCCGCTGGGGTCAGGTTGGCTACGGTGAAATCGATCTCGTCGGGGCGGCCCGGGAAACTGGCCATATTAATCTCGGAACTGGTGCGCTGAGGCTTTACGATCCAATAAGTCAGCACACCCGCGACCGCGGCGGTCGCGAGCGCCACAAAGACAATCAGCGTCAGTACGGTGACCAATAATTTGGTGTACCAACGCCGGGGATATCGCAGCTCGTCGAGAATTGACATGGTATGGGCTCTGAGTCCAGCGTTTTACCCGTAATCCCGTCTGTGAACCTGTAGCGTGCTTCGCTGGAACTCCTAACAAGGCTAGCATGCGGAAATGGCTGGAATGAGGATGTTCGCAAGGGTATGTGCCCGATATTGTATTGGCCAGAGCGCGTAATTTGGCAGTGGGTTGCATGAATCGGCTATGATGGCAGTGGCATCAGGGGACTGCGTAAGACCCGATCTATGAACATTATCGACCTTCGCCAAGCGACTGTTCGCCAGGTCGAGCCACTCCTGCAGGAAGAGGCTAACCTTTGGCGCGATGAGCTCCATTGGGATTACCGGAGCGCGCTGGAGTTGATCAAGCGCTTCCTGGAAGCGCATGCGCTGTCTGGCTGCGTGGCGCTGGAAGCTGGAGCCGCGGTTGGCTACTCGTTCTACGTCCTGGAAGACCACAAAGGCTTGATTGGCGGGATGTACGTTTCGCCGCAGCAGCATCAGGGGCCGATCGGGAAGCGCTTGCTGGAAGAGATGCTGTACAGCATGCGGGCGCTGCCGCAGATGAACCGCATCGAGGCGCAGCTGATGCCGTTTGGCGGACCAGTGGATGACGCGCTACGGTCGCAAGGATTCCGGCTGTATACACGGCAGTTCATGCTGCTGGATCTGGCCAAGCAGGCCGCGCGCAGCGGGGTAACGGTGAACTCCGGTATGCGGTTGGACCGCTGGAATGACCGGTATTTCGAGCCGTGCGCGAAGCTGATCTATCTGGCGTACGCGAACCACATTGACGGGGACATCAACGATCAATACCGCTCGCGAAATGGCGCGCTGAAGTTCCTGAAGAACATCATTCTGTTGCCGGGTTGCGGGCAGTTCCAGCCGAGCGCGTCGTTTGTGCTGCGGCATCCGGGAAGCGATGATTTGGTGGGAGCGGTGTTGACTAGTGAAGTGGCGGAAGGGGTCGGGCACACGACACAAATCTGCGTGCAGCCGGGATTCCAGGGACATGGCTTGGGACGCATGCTGATGGAAACCGCGGCGGACGCGCTGCGCAGCATGCGATTCAAGGAATTGTCGCTGACGGTGACCGCGGAGAATCGCACGGCGGTGCATCTGTATGAACAGTTGGGATTCCAGACGATCAAGTCATTCACGGCTGGGGTTTGGCCGAGATGAATAGGGACAGTCTACAGTCTACAGTCGACAGTTTACAGTTCACCGGCCTACAGCGCAGAGTTCGCAAACTGATCCTTGCTGCACGCACTTTGCGTTGAGATCCTTCGGCCCAAAACCCGGGCCTCAGGATGACAAGGTTCTTTTCTGGGGGCAATGCTCAGCCTGCTCGGCTCCGAATACCTCGGCAAACATGTTCGTCTGTGGTCTCGATCCTCAATCGGACCACAGGCTAAAGCCTGTGCTACAGGGACGGAAATACAATGCGTCGTCATTTGGCGGCGGCTTCGCGGTGTTTTTGGGCGGGGGCAAATTCGTCGCCTGGAAGCCACTCGGGCACGGACGAGGCGGTGGCGGCTTTTTGGGCTAAGGCATAGCCGAATTGGGCCATGAGCGCGTCGCCACGAAAATCCATATCGGGGGTGTAAATGTCGGTGGGCTGGTGATAGCGGTGCTCGACGTAATCCTTGGCTTCGGCTTGTCCCCAGGCGGCATCGTGTCCTTGATACTTCATTCCTTCACTGATGGAAAACGCGGGGATGCCGACGCGACCAAGGCTGAAATGGTCGGACCGGTAATAGTGTCCCGCTTCGGGACGAGAATCCGGGCGGATGGTGAGATGGAACTGCTGGGCGACTTCCTCGACGGTGGGATAAAAGCTGGTGCGCTCCGCGCCGACCACTTCGACGTCTTCGGGAATGCCGATGGGAGGAAGATCGTCGTAGTTGAGATCGAGAATGGGTTGCGCGGGCAATTGGGCCGTGTGTTTGCCGAGGTATTCGGAGCCGAGTAGGCCCTGCTCTTCGGCAGTGACGGCGGCGAAGAGGATGGAACGGGGGGGAGCGGGCTTGGTTTTGGCCCAGACGCGGCCAAGTTCCATGAGGATGCCGCAGCCGGTGGCGTTGTCGGCGGCACCGTGATAAATGTTCGCGCCGGCAGGTTTGGTCTTATCGATACCAAAATGATCGTAGTGCGCGGTGTAGAGAATGGCTTCGCGTTTGCGAGCAGGATCGGCGCCTTCGACCATCGCGAGGACGTTGCGTGAATTGAAGGGATGAACGGAACTGACGATATGGGCTTTCAGATGCACATTTAACGGTATGGGCTGGAAGGCGCGGGACTGTGCTTGCAGAAAAAGCTTGTCGAGGTCGAGGCCGGCCATGGCGACGAGTTTGCGGGCCACATCGAGTTGAATCCAGGAAGCGGCTTCCAGTTTCGGTGTGCCATCGAGCTTGAGAAAAGATTTCTCGCCGCCCCAGGAGTTGCGCACCACGGTCCACGGATAGCTGGCCAAATCTTCGCGATGAATGATGAGCGTGGCAATGGCGCCGCGCCGCGCAGTCTCTTCATACTTGTAAGTCCAGCGGCCGTAGTAGGTGAGGGTTTTGCCCTTGAAGAATTTGGGATCATCCGAGACGGGCTGGTTGACGAAGAGGAGGGCGACTTTGCCCTTCAGGTCGTAGCCCTTGTAGTCGTCCCACTGGTATTCCGGAGCGGAAATGCCGTAGCCAACGAAAACGATAGGAGCGTCGATTTGGGCCGATTCGGTTTGGCGCTCATTGGTGGTGACGTAATCGTCGAGTGGCTTGAGGTCGAGAGGGGTGCCGGCTTGCGGGACGAGGGAGAAAGTAGTCTCGGGAAGAGTTTTGACGCCGACCATGGGGACAGTTTGGAAGTAGGTGCCATTGTCGCCGGCGGGTTTTAGGCCGTAGCTTTGGAACTGCGCGGCGATGTAGTCGGCGGCAAGTTCACTGCCCTTTTGGTTCATGCCACGGCCTTCGAGTTGATCGCTGGCCAGATATTTCACGTGAGCGCGGATCTTTTCGGGATCGACCTTGGGACCGCTGGCATCACCAGCAAAGGCCGTGACGCAGAAGATGGCGATGACGAAAGGGACCCAAAGTTTAGGCATGGTCGCTCCCTGAAGAAAGGTGGAAGAAAACTGTAGCATGGTTCTGAAATCGGGCGGGGGCGGAGACAAGCAGCCACCAACGATCAGCGATCGGCGATCAGTAATCGGTAATCAGTGGTCGATGGCACCTGATGCGCGTGGGTATTCTTCGAAAGGCAAGGCCAAGACCCGGGTTCCCGCACCGAACCTGGGGCACGGTTTCACGTCAGTTTCACCACAGAGACCACAGAGGGCCGCCGAGGAAACGGAGCATGAACGCCTGCCGAACGGAAGCAGCGATGATAAGGAACGAACGCAGAGTTTTGGTCCGCTCGTGCGGCGGGCCGTTTGCGGGATAGATACTTCCCTTCCCCTGAGTGAAAACTAAAAACGCGGCAAACACAGATGGGCGAAGCAGCGTTTGCTTCCTGAACATCGATAGTGTTCGTGCAGCCTATGGGGCGTGACCATCGTCCTAGCGCGACTGCTCGCGTTGTACTAGCGATATCGTTGTTGCTAGTGCTTGCCGTTTCAGGACGCCAGGAGCCAACTATGAATCGCAAGGAATTTCTGCAAAACACATTCAAAGGCGCTGCAGTTGGGTTGATCGCTCCGCATTTCCCGGAGTTGCTTCACGCTGACACAGGACAAGAGAAAGCTGCTGGTCAACTCAGCCGCGCAGAACTGATCGTGGCAGCACGCGAAATCATAGCGGGCCAGCAATACTGCGCGCTGATCACCCAAGACGAGGAAGGGCTTTCGCAAGCGAGGACGGTAAATCCATTCCCTCCAGATGAAAACATGATCGTGTGGGTTGCGACGAGTACGCTGACTCGCAAGGTGCAGCAAATTCGTCGTGACTCTCGCGTTACGCTCTACTATGCGGACCACGCCAAGGCTACCGGTTACGTTGCGATTAGCGGCAGGGCGGTACTGGTTGATGATAGAGCTGAAATGATCAAGCGCAAACGCGCCTATTGGGACACCGCGTTTCCCGGGTTCAAGAACCTTGTGCTGATCAAGGTGATACCCGAGCACTTGGACGTCCTGAACTACAGCCGTGGGGCACTAAACGACCCGATTACCTGGCACGCACCATCCGTGGAGTTCAATAAGGATTGAGCGACAAATCCAAGCGAACAGCACGGGCTTCGTTGGACGAGGCCGGTCTTCTCTCTGCCATCATTCAGCAAATCGAAACTGGGCGACAGCTCGTGCGGGGTCCAGGTTACTTTGGAGTTTTCGGATCGCCGTAATACCACCTGAGAAAGGACGACCGAAACCGGTCAGCTGAATCCTGGTGAGCGCCGGACTTGGCGGTTGGAGCATCATTTCGATGACGCCAGCGAGACCAAAGGAAAAGCAGAGACAGGCCTGCAATCAATCCGAATCGAATGGGCCAGAGGAGACGGTCTATCGTTTTAGCAGCGGAGGTGGCGCTGAAGGCAAGCAAACTCAGGAAGGCAACAAAAATAATCCACGGGTAAACTCGCCTAATCATAAAACACCTTTGCTCGATGGTGCTCTGCCGGCCCGATTATAGAACAGTCGATCGTTCGGGCGAAGTTAGCGAATCATCGATCGGCGAGAGAGGAAGCTGGCAAAAGCGCATGCGGAAGGAGATTCGCAGTGAGGTCGTATTTATCCGATACTGGCGCCGGCTTCGGCACAAGGTAGACAACGTTTGATTCATTACTCGGCAGCGGCGCGTTTGCGGTCTGCCTCTCGAGGGATGAACCCGGGGAGTCCGGTTTCGACGACTTTGTTGAAGCGATAGCGCGTGGTGATTCCTTTGATCGCCTCCATAGCACCTTCCGGCAGAGGGGACACGTCGAGGCTTTCGCGGATGTGATCCGGGTTTGTGGAGGTGGTGAGGATGGCGGTGCCGCGCTGGAGTGCCCAGGCGATACAAACCTGAGCAGCGGTCTTGCCTACGGCCGCGGCGATTTTTTTGATGACCTCATCTTCGAGCAATCTGGGCTCGAAGGAGTGGCCGAGCACGGCGAAAGCCTGGAACACCATCCCGCCTTGTTTGCAAGCCTCCAGCAGTTCCCATTGCGGAAGGTAGGGATGCGCCTCAACATGCACAACCGCCGGGCGGATTCTTGCAGAGCGATTGATTTCTGTGACCTGGGCAAGATCCACATCCGACAAGCCGATGGCGCGACACTTGCCTTCGTCGACGAGACGTTCCATAGCGGCCCAAGTCTCGGACAATGTGACGCCATCGTCGTAAAGGGTTTTGCCATTTTCATCTTGCGGATCTTGATCGTCGCCGGGTCGAAAGGCAAAAGGCGTGTGCATCAGGTACAGATCGACGTAATCGAGCCGAAGCCTTGCGAGGCTGGCCTCGAAGGCAGGTTTGACGCGCTCCGGACGGTGATTGTTATTCCAGAGCTTTGTGGCGATGAAGAGATCGTCGCGCCGCACCTTTCCTTCTTGCAGGACCGCTTGTATCGCTTCGCCCACGGCTTGTTCATTGCGATAGCGCTCGGAGCAATCGAATTGGCGAAAGCCCGCTTGTAAAGCAGATTTGGTGGCGCGCAAGGTATCCGCAAGGTCGGGGATCAAGGTGCCAAAACCAAGAGCAGGAATGCTCCTGCCATTGTTCATGGAGATTTCTTTGTGAGCAGGTTCGTTCTGTTCAGTCATAGTTCCTCTTAGCGATTGGGCTAAGTGTTTCCACTCATCGATGGGCAAAGCTTGTCGAGTAACAATGGCCCGTCTGCGAAGGGTCGCGAGTCGCGCGCCGGGGCGTTAGATGCGGTTGTTGCTAAAGGCGGTTACGTAAATATTGCGCTCGCGGGTGCGCGGGAAAACGACGCGTCAGGCTGGCGGACTCGCTTGGCCGGTCTGAAGTCCGGCCACTACATAAAAGGGTCCCGCTGTTGGCTCAGATCGGCAGTTCTTCGGGCGGAGGATAGCCATGCTGTTCTCGCCCAACTTTAGCGTCATATTTTTTGGTGGTCTTGAAGAGCTCGAGATGGCCATCGGCGGAATGAGCTTTGCATCGTTCCCGGAGGGCTTGCATATCTTGCGTGGACATGGGCTGGAAGCCGCGGGCAAGGGCGAGGTTCTGGCGCAAGACGTCGAGCGAGTCGATGCCGCAAATGGTGGTCGCGACGGGCAGACTCATGGCGTAGCGCAACGCTTCTTCGGCACGCACCACACCGTATACGATCGGCTGGCCATCGCCGCCCAGACTCTTCATACCGAGAGCGGCGATACCGCGGCGCTGCAGTTCGGGCAGCACCTGGAGTTCGAAGCTACGATAGGTGGCGTCAAAACAATTAAGGGGCATTTGCACCGTGTCAAAGGGATAATCGTGGGCAAGCATTTTCAGATGGATTGCTGGGCACTTGTGTCCGGTGAAACCCACAAAGCGAACCTTGCCCTGCTGTTTCGCTTGCTCCAAAGCTTCGATCACTCCACCCTTAGCGAAATGGAGGTCCGGATCGTTCTCGTAGATGACCTCGTGAATCTGCCACAGGTCCAAATGGTCGGTGCCGAGCCGCTTGAGGGATTCTTCCAGTTGCCGCATGGCGACATTTTTATCGCGGCCGTGGGTGCAAACCTTGCTCATCAAGAAAACTTGATCGCGCCGGCCCTGTAAGCCCAGCCCCATCCATTCTTCACTGCGGTGGTCGTTATACTCCCAGGCGTTGTCGAAAAAGGTGATGCCGGCGTCGATGGCCTCGTGCACCAGGCGGACAGCAAGTTCCTGGGACTGCACGGTGCCGAGATGATAGCCGCCCAAACCGATGATCGAAACCTGGGCCCCGGTGTTGCCGAGCGGCCTGCGCGGAATCTGGTCAGCGCCGTGATTTGTCATTTGCGGCGGAAGTGCAGACGATGGGGCTGAGCCGGGCAAAACCGAACCTGCCAGCACCGTGCCTGCCGATGCCAGGCCGGCTTGGATGAAGCTGCGCCGCTCAATTTCGGGAGTTGTCTGGGATCGCTCGTGCGGCTGATGTTGCTCTGCCATTGCTCATCTCCTGGAAGTGTCCGGGGTAGTCTCTGGAACCAGCCAAGGGCCGTCAGCCTTTGCCAGCATCTCGGTGACTTCTCGTTGCGTGTGGTCGAAGGGGAACCCATGGGGCATGCGGGTCATCGGGTTGTCATAGCGAAGCGAAACCTTGTATGGCTCGAAACGCCCGTCCGCCGCTGTGGGCGCGCAGCGCGCGCGCAGGGATTCCATCTCACTCTGGGTCATCGGCTGAAAGCTCTGCACGACTCGCAAATTCTGGTGCAGCACGTTCAGCGAGTCCATGCCGCAAATGGTGGTGGTGACGGGCAGGCTCATCGCGTAACGCAACATTTCTTCCGCGGTCACAACGCCGGCTTTTATTCCCCAAGCTGTACCACCCATGCTCTTCATGCCCAGCGCGGCGATGCCCCGCCGGTTGACCTCGGGCAAGACTTGCTTCTCGAAGCTGTGGAAGTTGGCATCGAAGGGATTCAGAGGCATCTGCACAGAGTCAAAGGGATAACCGAGTAGGAGCATTTTGAGGTGAAAGGCAGGGTCCTTGTGACCGGTGAAGCCGACGAATCGAACCTTGCCTTGTTTCTTGGCTTGATCAAAAGCTTCCAAGACCCCGCCTTTGGCGTAGGCCAATTCCGGGTCGTTGTCGTAGACGATGCCATGGATCTGCCACAGGTCCAGATGATCGGTTTGATAGCGGCGAAGAGAATCTTCGAGCATTTTCATAGCTAATTCGGCGCTTCGTCCGTGGGTGCAGACTTTGGTCATCAAGAAGACTTTGTCGCGACGCCCGTCGCGGAGCGCCCTGCCGAGGATGGTCTCGGTCTTGCCGTTGTAATACTCCCAGGCGTTGTCGAAGAACGTGACACCGGCGTCGATGGCCTCGTGAACCAGTTGCACGGCCTCGTCCAAGCTGGGCACATCGCCGAGATGATGACCGCCTACGCCGATCGCGGAAATGCGCGCGTCCTTATTTCCAAAGTTGCGATAAAACATGTTGCCCACTTTCCCTACTGGCGCCGCTGTATGTTGCCCGGATGCTATCGAGGAGGCTATTGGCTTGGAGTGGCCAGAGAGGCCGGAAGCGGCCACCACGCCCGCCCCCACTTTGAGAAAGTCGCGTCGAGTCGTATCCATGCTTCGGCCTCCCGTTCAAGCCATCGCGTGGAAAGCAGGCGGGTGGCACCTGTTTCCGGATCAGAGCAACCGCGCGATGGTGAGTTGCGGCGCAATCTTGTGGCGGATGAGGGCTGGAGGGTTGGTAAGGTAGTTCCTCTCGCAGGGCAGCTTCGACGAGAAGGGGCGGAAACAAGACAGACGCGATCACTGCACGATCCTTCCGAGGTATACGATGCGCGTGGGCGAAAAAGGATCAAGGTAATTCGTGGTTTTTCGGAGCTTAGTGCTGGTGGGAGCCAGCGGCCAGCGGCGCAAAGAGGCTGCTACATAAGGATGCAGGTTTGTGGTGCGGGTGGGGGAACTACGGCAGAATGGTGGACCCGAGTGCTGGAGCAACGATGCGAGCAAACATTCCGATTGAGCGGTTGTCGCAGATCGGACTTTTGGCGGATTGGAAGTGGCTTTTGAAGGGGTCGTACGAGATGATCGCGATGAATCATTTCGGGGATATGTTTCTGCGGCAGAGCACGGGAGAAATTCGTTTGCTGCGAGTGGGATCGGGGGATCTGGAGAAGATAGCGGAGTCGCAAGCAGAGTTTCAGAGTTTGCTGGGGGAAAAGGATAAGGAGCGGGAGTGGTTTACGCTGGGGCTGTTGACGGAGATCGAGCGCGAGGGGATGACGCTGGCGCCGGGGCAATGCTTTTCGTTCAAGAAGCCGCTGACACTGGGTGGAACCATGGAAGTGTCGAACATCGAAGTGGCGTCGATTGCGATTTACGTGTCGTTGATGGGACAACTGCACCGGCAGTTGAAAGATGTTCCGCCGGGAACGCGGATCACGGGACTGCGGATCGAGTAAGCGCGCCTGCGTTAGAATAAACGCCGATTTGGTGAGGGAGACTGCATTTGAAGAGAGAGCAACGCTCCTGCCTTAGTTCCTTGTTCGCTGCTTGTGTACTGCTGCAGCTTGGCAGCACAGCGGCCAGGCCGGCCGCGGATACTGGGTGTAGCAACCCGGACTGGTTTGCAGTGCGACGGGCGTATTTGGAGGGGCAACCGCTGACAGCGTCGTGCAAAGGACAGCTGGAGGCAGCGGAGGGGCAGGTGAGCGCGGCCGAGCAGGACCTGGGTGCGATTGTGCGGGGCGCGCCAAAAAGTGAGGATGCGTATCAGGCGCGTTCGACCCTGGCGCATGTGTATTTTCGATTGGGGCGGTTCCACGACGCGGAAGCACAGCTTGCAGCGATGGCATTGATGAAGCCGGCGGCCGAGGACGTGCGCAACGTTGCGCCGCTCTACAACTTGCTGGCGCGGTCGGCGGATGTGGCCGTCGGTCGAAGCGAGCCCGCGACCCTAGTATCGAAAACGATTGAGGGCAACGTGTTCGCGCCCGTGACGGTAAATGGCACGGCGACAGCATATATGGTGGACACGGGCATGAATCTTTCGATGATGAGCGAATCAGAAGCGGCGCGGTTGCACTTGAAGGCGCAGTCGGTGGAAACGCGAATGTACGATATTTCGGGGAAAGAGTCTGCGCCGATCCAGATTGTGGAAGTGGAGGAATTGGTAGTGGGCGAGACGAGTGTGCGGCATGTACCGTTTCTCGTGGTGCCGGACACGAATGGAGCGTTTGAGGGAGTGCCGGAGGGAGAGCGCGGAGTTTTGGGGATTCAGCCGCTGATTGCGTTAGGGAGTCTGGGGTTTGCGGCGGACGGAAAATTAGAGGTGGGCGGGGAGGTGAACAGCCGGATGGGCGAGGCGCCACTGCTGTTTGATGGGGCCATGCCCTTGGCGCAAATTGTGTGCCAGGGGAAAACGGTGACCGTGACGTTTGATTCGGGCGCGACGCAAACGACGTTCAATCCACCGTTCGCGAAACTGTTTCCGGAGCTGGTGCGAAGCGGAAGGAACGAGACGCACGCGCTGAACGGTATATCGGGCACGACGCGGGAGCGAGCTACGTCGGTGGCGCGTCTAGTGTTCACGTTTGGACGCGAAGTGAAGCTGAAGGGGGCGACGATTCTGCTGGACGAAACGTCCGGCGCGAGTGGCTGGGCCGGGGCCAACCTGGGGTTCGACAGCATGCAGCAGGCGGAGCCGTTTGCGATGGACTTCCGAGAGATGAAGTTTGTCTTTGGGGCTGCGCGGTGAGGCTCGGGGAGGCGTAAAGATGCAGGGTCGCTTTGGCGGCAGGAAACGGCAAAATCCGCACCCTTGCAAAAAACGCAAGGATGCGGCACCCGAACGCCGAGGTTCGGCCAGTACAGAGGAATGGGGATGGGGAGACAGGGATAAGGCGTGTAGAATGGCGGGCCGGGGTGGCTGAGGATGAACGAAAAGTCACACGAGGGCGAGGAGCACGAGAGGCGATGCGAGGCAGTGTCGCCGACCGGGGCAGCGGTTTGTGGATTCCCGGCGACGGTGCGATGCGCGCTGTGTAAGAAGTGGTTCTGCGAGGCGCACGCGGAAGATGAGCAATGGCACCCGTGCGTGCTATCGCCGAATTTCGGCTGAAGAGCACGAAAGTAGGAAAAGCGGGCGCTGGCTGAACGGCGCGCATTTTCCTGAGCAAATGCGCGCAAACTGACTGGTTGCTCGTCGTTTCTGCTTAAGAAATTGAGGGAATCCTTGCGGCCCGCCTCAGAAGGCGGCCGCTACAAAGACGCGCCACGAAGCGTTTACGGAATGGAGTGGACCCATGAAGACAGCAGGGTCGTTACTGAACAAGCGGGCCGGCGCAATGTTTGGAATGGTGCTAGGGCTGGTCTGCTTAGTGAAGCCCGCGGAGGCGCAGTCGACAGCGAAGCGGAGTTTGTTGGCGCTGTCGAAGCAGGCGCACACCTTGGCGATTGTGGACCCGGCGACACTGAAGGTGGTGGCGCGGCTGCCGGTGGGGCCGGACCCGCATGAGGTGATCGCGTCGACGGATGGGACCAAGGCGTATGTTTCGATTTACGGATTCGGCCGATACCACACGCTATCGGTGCTGGATCTGGCTGCGCAGAAAGCCCTGCCTGACATTGACACGGGTGCGTTGAAC
>DATKPS010000016.1:0-5372 GCA_035524015.1 Candidatus Sulfotelmatobacter sp. | reverse complement strand
GAGGACGCCGCAAAACGCACAGCGCCACGCCCACGAGGGCCCCCGGGCTGGACCACTCATTCTCATCCGCTCAAACCGTACTCAGGAAGGACCGGGGGGACTGTGCCGGTCGGTACGGGGGATTGTCTCTCTCCCGGGTCTTTCCCGCAACAGTCTTTTACAGGCCAGCCAAGTGGCGCTAACCGGGCCTAAACTCCACCTGGCGCCCCGTGCCAGCCAATTTCCACAGTACTAACCGTTGACTTCTTTGCCGACAACCAAGAGAATATGACAACTGTTCCGTAGTGGTACAGTAAGCAAGCCCAGCCGGGACAAAACGCGGCTATGGGTGGCGACGGAGTCTTTTATGCAAGTTACGTCCGGCCCTTCCCGCAGAAGAACCTCGCGTATTCCCATCGCAGATTCCATCTGGGTGTATTGGGAGTCCTTATCTGGCTCTCTTCGTGACATTTCCCGCGTCAAGGACCTGAGTCCTTCTGGACTGTTCATTGAAACGCGCGCTCGTAAACGCGAGGGCGATTTGATGCTTCTGCACTTCTTGGTCCAGGAAGGCCAGATTCGCGCAGAGGCGGTCGTAAAACACGCTACCGGGGGACGTGGCGTTGGTGTGAAAATTAATTCCGTTCCAACACAAGACGCCCCCCAGTTGCACCGCCTCCTGACCCGCCTCCGGGAAGCCCCGAAACCCACAGAACCTCGCTGAAATCGATCTTTCGGGGAGTGATTTTTTCTTCGCAGTACCATTGACAGGACACGATCGTCGCACTAAGGTTTTCCTTGGCCCTCCCTAGGTAGCAAACCTTCCCGCGAGGTTTTTATGTCCGCTTCGACCATTGAATCACCCACGACCCTCTCCCGTCAGTTCGAAGAACGTTGGGCGAGGATGCGTTCTCACAAACGCCTTGTCGCCAGCTTGCGGTTTCTTGTCGAATGGGAGGAGGGAGACAAACGCCGCTCTGCCAATGGCGTTACCGTCGACGTCAGCAACTCCGGTTGCATGGCCGTGGTCGGCGCCGATCTTCCGTTACGCCGAAAGGTGCGCTTGGTTCGGCCCGATACCGGCCGCAGCACCCAGGGTGAGGTGGTCTGGCGGGGACATGAAGCTTGGGACATTGGGATTGCCCTCGCGGAGCCTGACGCCTCGTTCTGGGGCGTTAAGAGCTAAGTCGACCGGATTAGCCCTTCTCAAGAGTCTAACGGCACCTCAATACCTTCTGCGGGCATAGTGTGCGCCGCCACAAAGGGACGCCGCCCTCTGTTAATTCCAGTACAATCCAGGTAATCAGATTCGGACCAGCCCTCTTTAAACCGTTGTTCATCCGGGTGGCCAGGAAAGTTGTATCGCACGTCCCACCGGGGTGTTCAAGCATCCAGGTTTGGTCGTGGCTCGTCCGAAGTCCGCAAGACGGAGGGTCACACCTATGTCCAACAAGGAAGAATCCCACGACGACAAACGCCTGAAGCGAAAAAAGTACGAAAAAGAACTGCGTCGCCTTCAGGCCGAGCTTTGCAAATTGCAGGACTGGGTCAAACACAAAGGCCTTCGCGTTATCATCATTTTTGAAGGCCGCGACGCCGCCGGCAAGGGCGGAACGATTCGTGCCATCACCGAACGGGTCAGTCCTCGCGTCTTTCGACTGGTCGCACTGCCGGCTCCCTCGGATCGCGAGAAAACCCAGATGTACATCCAGCGCTACATGCAATATTTTCCGGCCGCCGGCGAAATCGTTATCTTCGACCGCAGTTGGTACAACCGAGCCGGCGTTGAACACGTGATGGGTTTTTGCAGCGAAGAGCAATACCGCGCGTTTCTGAAGTTATGCCCCACGGTGGAGAAATACATCGTCGATGCGGGAATCATCCTCATCAAGTATTGGCTCGAAGTGGGACAAAAGGAGCAGCAGCGCCGTTTCCAGGCACGCCTGAACGATCCGGTTCGCCAGTGGAAGCTCAGCCCCATGGATCTAGAGTCGTTTCGTCGCTGGTACGAATATTCGCGTGCGCGCGATCGTATGCTCGAAGCCACGGATTCCAAGCACGCACCGTGGTACCTCCTTCGTTCCGACGACAAACGGAAAGCCCGGCTCAACTGCATCACTCATTTGTTGCGGCTGATTCCATATAAGAAGGCGCCTCGCGAAAAGGTAAAACTTCCCAAGCGCTCCGAGAAGGGGCACTACGACGATCAGGCCTCCATCAAGAATCGCCGCTTCGTTTCCGAAAAATACTAGAGGCAAACTGGCGATTCTGCGGCCATGGCAAAAAACAGGAAGCCCGAAAGCTGGCTTTCGGGCTTCTCGCGAACCACAACTCAATGCACGCGCAATTTGCAACCCTGCGCGTCGACCGGCGCTACATGGACGCTTGTGGCTTCGGCGCCGCGCCCTCGCCAGTATCCGCAGTGAACAGGGTCACTTCCACGCGGCGGTTTTGCTCCCGCTCCTGCCGCGTCTTCTGGTCGTTCAACGGTTTATCCTTGCCCAGTCCCACGATCTGAATCCGGTAGACTGGCACGTTGTGCTGCGCCACGAGATAGGTTTGCACCGCCTCGGCGCGGCGGCGGCTCAGCGCCAGGTTATAGTCGGCCGATCCGGTCTTATCCGTGAATCCCTGGATCGCGATGAAGTAGCGTTTCGCACCGCCCAGCGGTCCACCGGCCATCTGGTCCAGCGCCTGTTTGGCTTCGTCGGAAAGCGTCGCGGAGTTCACTTTGAAGAGAACCGTCACCGGCGAGGCGGCTTTGTAATCGTCCAGATCAGCGATCCGTTCATTCAGCTCAGAATGCAGATCATCGCGTACCTGATCGGCTTTTTTCGAAGCGGCATCTGCGCGTCCAATCGCGTCCGTCGCTCGCGAATCCGCCGACGTAGCCTTTTCATCAGCGGCGCTAATTTTAGGCTCCGCTTCATCCAGTTGTTTTTGCGTCTTCTGCTGGTTCTGGTCGACCTGGTTAACCTTGGCACTCACAGGGTCTACTGTTTGGTTCACGTATTTCTTCGTGGCGCATCCGCCCAGCAACCCCAGACTCAAGACCAAACAAGCTCCAATGGACAGCTTCATCGTCTCTCCTCACAAGTCGAATCGGCAGGGATGATTCGTGATTCCGTAGTTCGGGCGGCTGGGTATTCGCAGGCTGGGAGGCGCGAGTTGCCGGTGGCACCGACAACTTCACCCACTGCAAAGTTTATTCGTTTTTTGCTGATTTCGCCACAGTTTATTGGCGCCCGGGCGGTCCCCTCTGGGTCACTTCCCGGTACTTTACGGTACGCCGCGAATGGGCCGCCGTGGCCTGACCACAACGTTACAGTTGGCTCCCGCTATTCCGGATATTGCTTGATGCCAGTAACTTTCTCCCCGGTAAAGTGAACGAACACGGTTTTGTCCGGTGGGTGGCCATAAATCCAATCTTCAGTGTCGTTCCCTTGCGCGTCACGCTCGCGCACTTTCCGGTCCGGTTTGCCGATGGCCGCCACCACTTCATCCCGGTCCATGCCAACCACCGCCCGCCGGTCCGTGATGGCCTTCTTCATCTCCGGGGGCAAGGTGTCGATCCAGTGGACCGACGCGGATTTCTCCTTGGAAAAATCCAGGAACGGCGAAAGAAGCCCTTTTAATTCCTGGGGCGTAAGATCCGGCACATTCTTCGGGAACTGCAAATAGATCGTTCCTCCGCGGCCTTCTTGAAACCCCGGCGGGCCCTGCTCCTGCCCTTCGGTTGTTGTCGTCGTGGAGGTGGTGGGCATATCGCCCCCCATGCCAAACTGAATGTGCTCCCACCATTTGTTTTTCGGGCGTCCTCCGCCATTCACGTCAACCACGATGGTGTGCTCGCGAAACTCCAGTCTCGTGATCTGGCAGTTGTCTCCAGTATTCACGGCAGCACCGTGCAGCGTCACCTGATGGTCCAGACTCTGCTGATCCAGGGGCTTGTCCGCATAAAAGGTGAAGCCTTCTTTGCCGCCTGGAAGCGGTTTTTTAGCCTTGGCAAACTCTCCCGAGACATAGCGGATCAACGAGAGTTTCGACATTTCCGTTAAGTTGTCGCTTCTCTTGCCCGCTGCCGCGGACTTGTCCTGGTCCTGGGCGTCTCCCCCCGAAATGATCGACGGATAAAGGGGAATCCGATCTTCGGAAGTGAAGGCGTCCGCCTTTGGCTGCGTGGCGCTTTGTGCCGGAACTACGCGCGGCAGGTCCGGCACGTCGGCGTAGACGTAGAACAGCAAACTGAGTGGAATTGCCAATCGGAAATGCATAACTCACTACCCGCGCTTTGGGTTAAACCCGCCATATTTTATGATGCCGCGGGCGGCTTGGATAGCCGTCAATTTTGTAAAATCATTGGGCCACCACTTGGACCCCTTGCCGGTCGATATGCACGGGCAAAAGCTGCCCCCCAGCCTCCACCACCGTTTTCTCCACCCGTTCCCGGGCCTCCGGCTCGATCAGCAGCACCACGCACCCCCCGCCGCCGGCGCCACAGACCTTGCCCGCCAGCGCGCCTTTCCGGCGCGTGTTTTCGATGATTCGGTCAATCACCTTCGTCGACATGGTCGGCAAGGTCTTCCGCCGGAACTGCCATTCCGTGTGCATCAACCTCCCGGCCTCCGCCCAATTCCCTGCCTCCAGGGCCGCACGCATCTTCTGCGCAATCTGTGAAATCCTTTCCAAATTGGTCACCACCGATTTCTTGTTATCGATATGTGCCTTGAACACGCCCCAGTTGTTGATCGCTGATTGCCTTGGCTTGCCGGTGTAGCAGACCACCAGCCGGCGCTCCAATTCGTCCAGATTCACATTGATCTCAATGCGCCGCTCTCCCCCCGGAATCAAGTCGATGGCCGCGGCGCCGCCAAACGCCGGAGGATAGTGATCCTGCATCCCCGTAGGAATGTGAATCACGATCGCTTCGGCATCGCGACTGATGTGCACCCAATCCACTTTGCTGCGGCCTGCTCCGGTAAAGCGGTCCAGCGCCGCGCAGATGGCCACCGCCATCGCGCTCGATCCACCAATCCCTGCACCCGCGGGCGCTTCCGAATTAGTCGTAAGCGAGAAGCCGCCCTTGGGATGGAAAAATTTCACGATTTCCGCCAGCAACGGCAAGCGGTAATGCTTCGCCCGAAACAAATGTTCCAACGAAGTGAACGACTCGGAGCGGTTGGTATCCAGTGACACCAGCTTGATTCGCTCGTCCCCGGCCGGGTGCGTCTCCACCACGCACGATGCATATCGCGAGATCGCCGCGTTTACCGTCACCGCCCCGGGATGGAATAAATACAATGGCCAAATATCCAGCGTGCCTCCGGCAAGGTCAACCCGTGTTGGTGCTTTCGATTCAATGCGCATGGTTATCCTGTGAGCGTGAAATGGCC
>DATKPS010000015.1:0-16839 GCA_035524015.1 Candidatus Sulfotelmatobacter sp. | reverse complement strand
GGCAGTGGCGAGTGATGAGAGCATCTGGAAAGTCCAAGAGTGAAAGAGTGAAAGAGTGAAAGAGTGAAAGAGTCGAAAGCGCCCGTTGCAAGTCTCTCGTGACTTATCGCGAGGGGAGAGAAGCGTCCTTCACTCCGAACCAGCGCCAGCGGCGCGGCACAATGTTAGCCCAGCGCGCCACCGCTGGGTGAACAACGCCACCACCACCGAGCGCCCCTTCGTCGCCCACTTCGCTCCTCAGGATGACAGTTTTTTGATTTGGCGCGTTCTGGCCGCAAGAAGTGGCGCACCTACGGCGCTCGGTGGTGGCGTTGTTCACCCAGCGCTGGCGCGCTGGGCTAACAGTGTGCCGCGCCGCTGGCGCTGGTTCGGAGTGAAGGACGCTTCTCTCCCCTCGCGATAAGTCACGAGAGACTTGCAACGGGCGCTTTCGACTCTTTCACTCTTGGACTTTCCAGATGCTCTCATCACTCGCCTCTGCCTTGTATAATGCTTTGCCATGGCTATGGCTGCCTCGCCTCGTCCTGCCTTCGATGCCTCCGCGGTGCGCCTGGAGCGCGACCAACCTTACTTGCGTCTGCAATCCGTCAGCGTCTTCGTCCACGATTTAGATCGCAGCCTCCATTTTTTCGTGAATCAGCTGGGGTTCCAATTGGCCTTCGACGCGCGCACGGTCGGCCGCCCTTTTGTCGCCATTGCCCCTCCCGATGGCACCGCCAACCTCACCTTAGTGGTACCCGACCCAAAGTCGGAGCAGTTCAAACTGATCGGCCGCAACACCCAGATCGCTTTCATCACCGAGGACGTTCTGGCCAAGTTTCGCGAATGGAGCAAGCGCGGGGTGAACTTCCACATCAACCCGCGGCTGCGCCGGATGAAGTGGAGTGCGGCTTCTTCGCATGCTCCCGAATCGGCCTCGAGCGAGCCGGGGCCGGTGTGGGGCGGCGTGTTTGCCCGCTTCCGCGATCCCGACGGCAACAGCTACTCGCTGGTCAGTTTCGATGAAGTGACCCACGAGATTGAGGCGCAACGTCGCGCCGTAGCCGAAAAACTGGAAGCGGAGCGGCGCGCCGCACAGGAATTGGAAATTGCCAAGCAAGTGCAGGCGCGGCTCTTTCCGCAAAACTTGCCGGCTCTGCAATCGTTGGAATTCGCGGGAGTCTGCTTGCCCGCGCGCCACGTTGGCGGAGATTATTACGATTTTCTGCAACTGGGTCCTGCGCGGGTCGGCTTGGTGATTGGCGACGTTTCCGGCAAAGGCATCGCGGCGGCGTTGCTGATGGCCAATTTGCAAGCGAATTTGCGCAGTCAATGCGCCATTGCCATCGATCAGCCGCAGCGCTTGTTGTGCGCCGTGAATCAACTTTTCGGCGAGAACACCGCCAACGCCGCGTTCGCCACGCTTTTCTTCGCCGACTATGACGACGTCACCCGCCGCCTGCGTTACGTCAATTGCGGCCACCTGCCGCCTCTGCTCCTACATGCCGACCATTCGCTCGAGCGGCTGAACTCCACCGCCACGATTCTCGGTGCATTCAAGGAGTGGGAGTGTTCTTTAGCCGAATGCCAGATTGCCCCGGGCGACACGCTGATTCTGTACACCGACGGTATCACCGAATCGTTCAATCCCGCCGGCGAAGAGTTCGGCGAAGCGCGTCTGGAAGAGGCTTTGCGCCAGCACTCCCATTTGTCCTCGCAATCCCTGCTCGACGCCATCGTTGAGCAAGTCCGCCACTTCAGCCCCCACGAGCAGCACGACGACATCACCCTGATCACCGCCAAATGCCAAGCCGTGTAGCGTCACCCTGTAGCTCACCCCTTCAGGGGTGAGGCCTTTGGAGTTTTCGTTCTATAGTAATGTAGTAAAATAATCTTTAAGCTATGTCCAGACTGCGACGCATCGCCGAGGTAGATCGCTTTTTCTTCATCACGACCAACCTGCACGCGAACACTCCTCCCTTGAGATCAGAAGAAATGGACTTACTCCTACGGATTCTCTCGGATGTCCGCCAGTCCTTGGCTTTCCAGCTTTTTGGCTATGTTATCATGCCCGATCACGCACATCTGCTTCTGCTTACTCGCGTCAAGCTGCTCCCTCACATCATGCACCAATGGAAATTTAAGAGCGCCTATGCGATCCAGCAACTTCGCCGCGTCTCAGGTCCTTTCTGGCAACGTCGCTACTTCGATTTCATTTGTCGCCGAAATCGCGATCTATCGTTGAAGCTGGAGTATATCCACCAAAATCCGGTCGCGCGAAGCCTAGTCACCGTAGCGGACGCTTGGAGGTGGTCCAGTGCTGCGTCTTACCGAGAAAGGGGCGGTTCGCCGATCGAGCCTGACCTGATGGATTTTTCCGGGGATCCTGATGAGCTGCTTTGGCCCGCGCCGTTTCGAAGGCGGTAGATCCCGCCAACGCAGCGAAAAAACCTCACCCCTGAAAGGGGTGAACTACACGTGCCGTCATTTGCGGTGGGAGTTCGTTGGATGAATTTGCCATTGACGCGCCTTGCTCCCGGCGCTACCTTCTTATTCAACCGTTTTAACTCTATATGATTTTGGCAATGCGCCTTTGGCGCTGACCGAGGAATCCGCCATGAAACGATTGATCGCTTTGTTCGTGCTTCTTCTTGCCGCACCGCTGGCCTTCGCACAAACCATCCATGTCGACGCCACTCCGTCGCACTCCACCAACACCATCAAACCCACCGAAGCCCTCGGGGCCGGCATCGACCGCCTGCCCTACGGCGCCGCCGACAAGCTGTACGTTCCCGACACTATCAAACAGGTGCTCTCGGCCGGCTGGCAAACTGTCACCTATCGGCAGAACACCGAACTGCACATGGAAGCGTGGCACTGGAATCCCAACGGCACCTGGAGCGATCCCGCGGGAAAAGGGTATTTCGTCGGCAACGCCACGCCCGGCCCTGAACCCATTCGTCACTCGTATGGCTACCCGCTGCCTCACCGAGGTGTCACGCGCGACGACGGTACCGACACCGATGGCTACTCGCGCCTCACCGACGGCGATCCCGCCACCTACTGGAAGAGCAATCCGTATCTCGCCGAGCCCTACACCCACGAGTCCGACGCGCTCCACCCGCAATGGGTGATTCTCGATTTAGCCAAGCCGCGCCCCATTTCCGCGATTCGCATCGACTGGGCCGAACCGTATGCCACGCATTTCGTCGTGCAATATTTCACCGGGGAAGACGGCGTGCGCAAACCAACTTCTGGGGTGTGGCAAGCCTTCCCCACCGGAGAAGTCATCAACGGCAAAGGCGGCAATGGCGTTCTGCAACTCGCCACCGCTCCCATCACCGTGCAATTCATCCGCATTCTGATGACTTCGTCTTCGAACACCTGCGACACCCACAGTTCCGCCGATAAGCGCAACTGCCTAGGCTATGCCATCCACGAAATTTATTTAGGCACCACATCCGCGGACGGAAAATTCCACGACCTGATTCGCCACACTCCCGATCAGGACCAGACCATGACTTACTGCTCTTCCGTCGACCCGTGGCATGAGCCCAGCGATCTCGATGAACACGCTGGAGAGCAAGTTGGCTTCGACCTGTTCTTCATGCCCGACGGCTACACGCGCGGCCTGCCCACGATGATTCCCATCGCCATGATCTACAGCACTCCGGAAGATGCGGCTAACGAGATCAGCTACCTCGAAAAGCGCGGCTATCCGCTGTCGTACATTGAAATGGGCGAAGAACCCGACGGCCACTTCATGAATCCCGAAGATTATGCCGCGTTCTACGTGCAATTCGCCGACGCTATCCATCGCGTCGATCCCAAAATCAAGTTGGGCGGCCCCATCTTTACCGGCGTGAACAAGGACATTGAAACCTGGCCCAACGCAGAAGGCCAAACTTCCTGGACCGGCCGCTTCGTCGACTACCTGAAGTCCCACGGCAAGATCGACCAGCTGGCCTTCTTCTCGTTTGAGCACTATCCCAACGAACCCGGGAAGATTCAGTGGAGCAATCTCTACGATGAACCAAAGCTCGTCACCGGCATCATGCAAGTCTGGCGCCAGGACGGCGTGCCCGAGAATGTGCCCCTGCTCATCACCGAGTCCAATCTCTCCTGGGTCGACTCCGAAGCCTTCCCTGACATTTTCGGTGGGCTTTGGCTGGCCGATTACATCTGCTCGTTCCTCAACGGCGGTGGCCAGGCGGTCTACTTCTTCCACTACATGCCGGAACCCATCGGCCGCGGCATCAATAATTCGCATGGGACGTTCGCCATGTTCTCGGCAGATCGCAACTACAAAATCATCCAGCCTTTGTCGCAATATTTTTCCAGCCAGCTGATTAATCTGGAGTGGGTGCAACCCGGCAACGGCGAGCACAAGCTCTTCAACGCAGTCAGCGACATCACCGATGGCGCGGGAAATAATCTGGTCACTGCCTACGCGGTGCATCGCCCCGACGGCCAGTGGTCGCTGCTGATCATCAACAAAGATCAGGAAAACGCGCACACCGTGAAAATCACGTTTGATGACGCCACGCAGCCGCACGCAGCCGGTTTGTTTGGCGGGCAAGTCACGGTAAAGACGTTCGGAAAAGCGCAATATCAGTGGCATCCCGCGACGGAAACCGCCGATCCTGATGGCCCCATTGCCTCCAGCACCCTGAACGCCAATGCCGATTCCGGGTTCGAGCTGCCGGCTTCGTCGATCGTGGTGTTGCGTGGCAATGTGGCGTGGCCGCAGAGTGAAAAAGGGAAAAAGTAGAAGAGTGAAAGAGTGGCCGGCACGGGGAGTGGTGCCAAGAAGCGATGGTTGAGATCCTTCGTCGCAAAAAGCGCTCCTCAGGATGACAGGCGGGTTTTGTGTTGAGACAGGACCTGGTGAAAAACGAACGGCCCGCTTCAGAAAGCGGGCCCTACACAGGCGAAGAGAAAAACACGGGTCTGAAGACCCGCCGCTACAAAGGCGGAACGCGTTCGGGTTTCAGCTTACTTTTTCAGAAATGATTTGAAGCGCAAGAGAGAATCTACATGGGCTGACAAGACTCGCCGACCCCACATGCAGAACCGGCATGTGGGACACCCAGGCGAGTGCCTTTCCTTTGCGCTTGCTGACGTGCACTCTTGAACTCTTGCACTCTTATCCTTTTCTGTAAAGTCGCCACTAGCCACTCGCCACTGTCTTTACGTACCATCTCTCCATGCCCGCGATCCACTACCCGCCTGGGCCCGAGCAAGGCTTCTTCGACGGCTTGCGCAGCCCCTTGCGCCGCGACCCGCTCGGCTTCATGGCCCAAGTCGCCCGCGATTACGGCGACATCGTGTGCCTGCGCTTCTTTCACTACCGCACCTACTTGCTCTTCCACCCCGAGCAGATCGAAGACGTCATCGTCAACAACAACCGCAAATTCATCAAGGGCCGCATTCTGCGCGCCAATCGCCACCTCCTTGGCAACGGCCTGATCACCAGCGAAGGGGAATTCTGGCTGCGCCAGCGCCGCATGATGCAGCCTGCGTTTCATCGCAACCGCATCGCCCATTACGCTTCCACCATGACCGGCTGCGCCACGCACCTGGCGAACTCCTGGCATCCGGGCCAGCAGCTCGACCTGCACGACGCGATGATGCGCCTCACGCTGCAAATCGTGGGCAAAACGCTGTTCCACGCCGACGTGGAGCAACAAGCCCCGCAAGTCGGCGAGAACCTGCAAGTGTTGCTCGAATACACCTTCGATTTTCGCCGCCTGTTGATGACTCCGCGTTGGCTACCCACGCGCCGCAATCGCGAGGCCAAGCGCGCGGTGCGCAAGCTGACGCAAATCATCGACACCATCATCGAGCAGCGCCGCAAATCCGAGGAAGACGCGGGCGATCTGCTCTCGCTGCTCATTCACGCCCAGGATGAAGACGGCTCGCGCATGACCACTCAGCAACTTCGCGACGAAGCCCTCACCCTGTTTCTGGCCGGACACGAAACCACCGCCAGTACGCTTTCCTGGACCTGGATGCTTCTCGCGCAAAATCCGCGCGTCGAGGAAAAGCTCCACACCGAACTCGATTCCGTACTCGCCGGACGCACCCCCACGCTCGACGATCTTCCGCGCCTGCCCTACACCAACCAAATCATTACGGAATCGATGCGCCTCTACCCGCCGGCCTGGGCCATGGCGCGCCTGGCCATCGAAGATCATGCTCTCGGCGGGTATCCGGTGCCGAAAAACACGGGCATCGCGGCGGTCACCTGGATCGTGCATCGCGATCCGCGCTGGTATGACAATCCGGAAGCGTTTTGCCCCGAACGCTGGGCCTGTGGCGAACTGCTGAAGAAAATTCCGCGTTTCGCGTACTTCCCCTTCGGGTATGGCCCGCGTCAGTGTATTGGCAATTCTTTCGCGCTGATGGAAGCCCAGCTCGTGCTGGCGACGATCGCGCAACGCTTCCGTTTCGCGCTTCTGCCGGATCGACCCATCGTGCCTTTGCCGTCGATTACGCTGCGGCCGCGGTATGGGCTGCATGTGCGGGTCGACAGGCGCGATGCAACAGAAGAGTAATCAGTAATCGGTAATCAGTAATCGGAGGAGCCCAGGAGGTTTCAGACATTGAGCATGGTAATCGCACGTCGAGAAGGCCTCACCCCTGGAAGGGGTGAGCTACAGGGTGGTGGCGACACGGCTGTGTTCGATTACTGATTACTGATTACTTTCTTCTACGCCCCGCCTTCGGCGGCCATGCCCAATCCCCAAAAATCCGCTTCGTCGATAATCTCCAGGCCCACCAAGGAGCGGTCGGCCACCGACGGTTTCAACCACGCCACCCGCGCTCGCGCGCTTTTTGCCACGTCCACGCGTTCCACGATGACGATCTGACCAGCCTTCAGGTCCTGGCGGAGGTCGATGCACGCGCCGCGTTGGCTGATGTTCACCGTCGAACTCTTTTCCCCGGGTTCGTTCGGGAGCGAATCTGCGCGCACCACGCAGGCGATGCGGCGAGGGTAGCGCGGAGTACGTTGGATACACTGGTAAACCTCGGCCGCTCGTGTGGACAGGGCGATCAACTCTTCGCGCTGGCTTGGCGCCAGCAAACGCGTTTCCGCGGCCAGCACGGTAATCTCCGAAATCACTTCGGAGAGGAAGCTCTGCACTTCGGGGGAAAGATTACGCTCGGCAGAGCCAGCCAACAACTGCAACAACGATTCAATGCGCGCGCGCGCCAGCTCCAGAAAATGGTCCAGGCAGAACGAGCGACCACCCAGCTTCGTCCGCGAACCCTTCTCACACCCGGCCCAGTCACACGGCTCCGTCGTCTTTGCAGGCATCTTCTTCTATGCGCTATAGGAAATTTGGATTCCCGAGCGCTACCTTGGACGCCCGGGGGCATGCTCCGTCCTGCGTCTAATTTTCTATGGAGGAGCGATGCGCAAATGCACTTTCGTTGAGGCAAGTGCCGTACAGGTTACGGATTCTCGGAGTGGGGAGAATCGTAACAAGAGCATTTCTGAGGATTCAAGAAAAATGCAAATTCATGCAAGTGTTGAATCGGAAGAAGTTAGCGAAAATTGTGCTCGTAAGTGCGGATTCTAAAGGGATTGTAGGCTGCTTGTTTTGATAATGATACGCAAGTGCGGAATACAAAGGACTTGGACGAGCAAAATCCCACAAGTACACATAACAGAGAATTTAGGTCGACAGCCAAAGCAAGGGGAACCATCGGAATCGATATTGGAAGAGAAGCGCGAGCCATAAGAAGCTCCCAAAAAAGTACGCCTAAAAAAGAAAACCGCCCGCAGGAAGTGCGGGCGCAGTTTTCTACACGAATGAGTTTCGCTCTGGTTTCATATATTGTCAAGTACTAATTTGTGATACACGGTCGAAAGAATACGGTCGCATGGCTGTGCACAGGCTTCGCGGAACGCCTGCAACACTTCGGGAGCATTCCGTGTTAGATTAGGCTCACCGGCGGTTCTGCCGGCTCCGCGGCGGAGAATTCGAGGAATTTCCCATCATGAATGACACCCTTGTAAAGGAGCGCACCGGTCTGCTTGTGCCTAGCGCCGTACTTGCGCTCGGCCTAATCCTGGGTGGCTGGCTGCTCGGCGTGCAGATCAAAAACACGCGGCTCGCCGACCGCTACGTCACGGTAAAAGGACTCGTCGAGCGCACCGTCAAATCCGATCTGGCCATCTGGCCGCTCAGCTACAAAGAAGCCGGCGATGATCTCACCTCTCTTTACGGCAAAACCGAAACCGACAAAAAAGTGATTCTCGATTTCCTGCAGCAACAAAGCATCCAGGCGAATGAAATCGAACTGGGCGTGATTCGCGTGGTGGATACCCAAGCCAACGAATATGGCGGAGGCCAACGCGCGCCGCACCGCTACATCGTCGAACAACAAGTGACCGTGCGCACCAAGCGCGTCGATGTGGTCGCGGCCGCCGCGCAGAAAACCATGGAACTGCTGCAAAAAGGCATTGTGCTCAGCGGAAATAATCAGGGCTCCGGCCTGGCCTACAAATTCACTGGACTCAATTCCATCAAGCCCGACATGATCACCGAAGCCACGCGCAACGCCCGCGCCGCCGCCGATCGTTTCGCCGCGGACTCCGGGGCCAAAGTCGGCACCATTCGCCAAGCCAATCAGGGCGTGTTTTCCATTCTCGCCGCGGAGCAAAGCAGCGACACCGGCGAGGGCGGCGACCAAAACTTCGGCGGCTTTGGCGCCGAGGCCAGCCTCATGAAAACCGTCCGCGTCGTTACCACCGTGCAGTATTACCTGAACCAGTAAGTCGTAAGACGATCTGCGCTTTCCCGGGTGCCCCACCCTCGTCTTATGAGGGTGGGTCTTGGGTTTTCGTGACGACACAGACTGAAGTCTGTGCTACCTGTGGCCAAGCAATTTATTTTCATACAATTACAAGCGAATACGAAAAGCGACAAAAAATTCACTTGCCAAGCGCTATGGTGTTATAGTTGACTATAACACATGGCCGGAGACTGCAGCTCCTTGCCACAAGTTACTCGAAGGAGCACCCACTATGAAGTCGCTTCGTTGTCTACTCTGCACCGCTTTGCTGTTCTCGTTTGCTGCTGTTGCTGCCGCCCAAACCACTTCTGCCCCGGACGCACAAAAATCGTTCGATAACCTGAAGACCTTGGCGGGCACCTGGAAAGGCGCCTTAACCGTCACGCCCCCACAACCAGAGATGAGGGACATGAAAGAGCTGTGGGTTACGTTGCGTGTCACTTCTCGCGGAAACGCGATCGTGCACGAAATGAAAAATCCCGCGGCGCCCGATGACGTGAATCACGACGATCCGATCACCTTGCTGTACATGGACGCAGGCAAGTTGTACCTGACGCACTACTGCGACGCGGGGAACCGGCCGCGCATGGTCGCGCACACTTCGCCGGACGGTAAAACCGTGGAGTTCGAGTTCATCGACCTCACCGGCAACACCCAGTACGGCCATATGGATCACGTGGTATTCACGGTAATCGACGCCAATCATCACACCGAAGATTGGACCTTCATGATGCCCGGCGATAAACCGATGCACGCGCATTTCGATCTGCAGCGCGTCCCGCAACCTCAACCTGCTTCCGGAAAGGACTAAGGCCAGGCCACTGTGGACCGTGAGTGGAGCGACAATCAGCCGATTTACCGGCAACTGCGCGAGCGGGTCATCGCCATGATTCTGGATGGCGTGCTCAAGGAAGGCGATCCCCTTCCCTCGGTTCGCACCGTCGCCGCGGAGTATCGGGTCAATCCGCTCACGGTCCTTAAGGCGTATCAGGAATTGGCCGAGGAGCAGCTGGTGGAAAAAAGACGGGGATTAGGTATGTTTATCACTCCCGGCGCGCGGGATCTTCTGCTGAAAGGCGAGCGCCAGAAATTCCTCAGCGAACAGTGGCCGCGCATTCACGCGACCATCCAACGGCTCGGTCTTAGCGCCGAGGAACTGCTGAATCCCAACGGTCAGAAATCTTCCGCCAACGCTGGCGAAAATCCCGACAAGGAGAAGCCCTGAACTATGCCTCTCATCGAAGCTCACGCTCTCCGCAAATCCTTCGGGTCGACCGTGGCCCTCGACGGCATCGATCTGCAGGTTGCCGAGGGACGCATTCTCGGACTGATTGGTCCCAACGGCGCAGGAAAAACCACAGCGCTCAACGCGATTCTTGGGCTTACGTCCTATCAGGGCGACTTGCGCGTGCTCGGCCGCGATCCGTGGAGCGACCGCGCGCAACTGATGCACGATGTGGCCTTCATTGCCGACGTGGCGGTGTTGCCGCGCTGGATTCGCGTTTCGCAATTGCTCGACTTTGTTGGCGGCGTGCATCCACGCTTCGACCGCGCGAAAGCCGAACGCTTTCTGACGAAGACCACCATTGCCAAGCACAGCAGGGTGCGCGAGCTGTCCAAAGGCATGGTGGCGCAACTGCATTTGGCGGTGGTGATGGCTATCGACGCGCGGCTGCTGGTGTTGGACGAGCCGACTCTGGGATTGGACATTTTGTATCGCAAGCAATTTTACGATTCCCTGCTGAATGATTATTTCGACCGCAGCCGCACCATTGTGGTGACCACGCATCAAGTGGAAGAAATACAGGATGTGCTCACCGACCTGATGTTCCTTGACCGCGGGCGCATCGTGCTGTCTTGCAGCATGGAAGAATTCGAGTCGCGTTACGCCGAACTGCTGGTGCGGCCCGAACAACTCGACGCGGCCCGGGGTCTTGGCCCGATTTACGAACGATCGGTACTCGGGCGCACCACGCTGGTTTTTCAAGGCGTCGATCGTGAGCATCTTGCGTCGTTGGGCGACATCCGTACGCCCAGCGTCGCCGACGTGTTCGTCGCGGTAATGAGCCAGCAGCCTCGTACCGCGCAAGGAGTGCCGCAATGAGCAGCACACCCGATGCCGTCTCTCAAGCGTCCGTTTCGCCGGGAGTCGCGTCTCCCGCGGCTCTTGCGCCGACGCGCGCCTTTTATTGGTCGGTGCGCCGCGAACTCTGGGAGTATCGCTCGATCTATTGGGCGCCGCTCATCGCCACCGCGGTGTTTTTCTCTGGATTTCTGATCTACCTGGCGATGCTGCCGCGTCACATGCGAGAGATGCCGGCGTTGATCCCACCGCAGGCTCGGGCACTGCAAGCGTTGTTGCATCCTTACGAAGTTGTGGAAGGCTTGCTGATGGTCGTGGGCATGTTCGTGGGAGTGATCTATTGCCTCGATGCGCTGAATGGCGAGCGGCGGGATCGCAGCATCCTGTTCTGGAAATCGTTGCCGGTATCGGATCTCACCACGGTCTTCGCAAAAGCAAGCATTCCGCTGGTGGTACTGCCAGCGCTGGTCGTGGGGCTGAGCGTAGTTACGCACTTCGTCATGCTTGTGCTCAGCAGCTTGGTTTTAGCGGGCAGCGGCCTGCCGGTGGCCCCGCTATGGAGCGAAGTATCGTTCGTGCATAACTCCTTCGGACTTTTTTATCACCTGCTGACCATCCATGTGCTGTGGCACGCGCCCATTTATTGCTGGTTCTTGTTGATCTCCGCGTGGGCACGCCGCGCGGCGTATCTTTGGGCGTTTCTACCGCCGATCGCCATTGGCGTGCTGGAAAAAATGATCTTCAACACGGCGCACTTCGCCAATTTCGTCATGTATCGCTTAGCTGGCGGAACCGAAGCGATGTCCATGGGCCCCGCCAGCTCCGCGCTCCTGGGGGGACACCTCACGCCGTTGAGATTCCTCGGCACACCGGGCCTGTGGCTGGGCCTGCTGTTTGCCGCCGGTTGCCTGTTTGCCGCGGCACAACTGCGGCGTTATCGCGATCCGATGTAGAGTTGAAGAGTGCAAGAGTTCAAGAGTTCAAGAGTGGAAGAGTGGCGGTGAAGTTAGATTTGTGACAAGACGCGTTGGTTGAGATCCTTCGTCGCAAACAGCGCTCCTCAGGATGACATGCGCGTTTTGTTGGGATGGAGACAAGACGCAACGAAAAACGAACGGCCCGCCTCAGAAGGCGAGCCCTACAACTGCGTGGAGCATCTGCGAACTCGGCACGGGAAAAAGCCGCAGGCTCTCCGTCGCAAACAGAGCTCCTCAGGATGACAATGCTTCCTTTTTTGCGATCGAGACAAGAGCAATTGGAAAACCAACGGCTCGCTTCCCCTTCGCAAAAGCAGCTCAGGCAAGCAGAAAGCGGGCCCAACGTAGGCGCGCGGGCGGTTACCAGGCCTTGGACTTGTCGCGCTTCTCGGGTGAGCTTGCGCGCGGGCGCAGCAGTTTGCGGCACGGTTCTTCGACCACGTAGTACGAAAGCAAGGAGACCGCTACTGCCGCCAGGAACGCCACCAGTGGCCGCAACCACCACGAGTACGCGGGAACCCAGTTGGACGCGCCGAACGCGGTGGAGTGCAGCAAATACAGGCTGTAGCTGGCATCGCCGAGAATGACCAACGGGCGATACTCCAACACCGCGGACCAGCGTGGACGCAACGCTAAACCATAAATGATCGCTGCGAACGCCGGTGACAAGAACCCGGCGGAAATCAACGGGCGCGGGATCCGGCCGGCCAGCAACGTCAACGCGACAACGACAAGCACTCCCGACATTACCAGCGGCGTGGCCAGCTTCCGGTTGCTCTTTGCCGACAGATACAGACGCCCAGCGAACATACCGACCAGGAACTCCGGCAAGCGCAGCAAAGGATTAAAACTAAGAACATTTTTCCAGAGCAGCGTGGTCTCCCCGGAATTGATTTTGTCGATGCCATCGGGATGCGCGAGGACGTACCACATGGAAATCGCCAAGCTCACGAATGACCAGGTCACGATTCCCCAGAAACGCTTTCGCGGTGTACTTTCTTTGGTCCAGCCCAGCAACCACGGAAACAGTAAATAGAAAAATGCTTCGACCGATAAGCTCCAGCACACCGCGTTCCACGTCAACGCTGCCTGCGGGAACCACGACTGCAGCAGGCTTAGCGTCAGCACGCAAGCCGCTGCCAGATGTTGTTTGCTCCAAGCCAGGTAAGGGATGTCCAGATGGCGCACGGCGAAAAAGAAAAAGTGGGCAGTGACCAGCAGGGATAAGGCATAGGCCGGATAGATTCGCGCGAAGCGCGCTTGCCAGAACCGCCTCGGATTGGACGGCGCGTTCGCATAGGTGTACACCAGGATAAACCCCGAAAGCACGAAGAACAGGTTCACCCCGATATAGCCGATGCTGGCGAAATTTTGATACCACCACGGTCCGGCGGGCAGCAGGTTCTCCACGCGCATGTGGAAGAGGACGACATGCAATGCCGCGAGAAACCGCAGCGTGGTCAGCGCGGGGAGTTTGGGCCGAGCAACGGTGGTCGTAGGGCTCGCCAGGTCCATGTGTCAGTACAGACGTCCGAAGCGCACGAATGGTCTCATGCAGCGATTTGCCTTCCGCAGTGAAAAACGAACGGCCCGCTTCAGAAAGCGGGCCCTACAAAGGCGAACCCGGCAAATGAGAACAAGGCCAGCGCGTCTTGCGGGTGCCCCGCCTTCGTTGTCTGAGGGCCGGTCTCGCCTTCAAAGCGCGCGGAACAAACATTCATCGGGCGGTCCAGCCACCGTCGATGAGCAGCGTTTCGCCGGTGATGAGCGAGGCGGCGGGCGAGGCAAGGAACACCACTGCGCCAGCCACTTCCATGGGCTCGCCAATGCGGTGCAACGCGGCCACGCGCTCCACGGTGTCGACCAACCGACGCGGATCGGACAAAAATTCCTCGGTTCCCGGCGTCTTGATGAAGGTGGGCGCTACGGCATTTACGGTGATGCCGTGCTTGCCCCATTCGATGGCCAGGCATTTCGTCAGGTGTGCGATGCCGGCCTTAGTCATGCAATAAACCGATTCGGTGGGTAAGGCCACGAAGCCGGCCTGCGAACTCATATTGATGATGGTGCCTTTCTTCTGGCGGATCATCACGCGGCCCACGGCCTGGCTTACAAAAAATGTCCCTTTGAGATTCACGGCCAGCGTGGCGTCAAAGTCTTCTTCAGTGACGCTCTCTACGAGATTGCCGGGAGCGATTCCTGCATTGTTCACAAGAATGTCGATGCGCCCAAACTCCTTCACGGCGTGTTCGACTGCGCCGGAAATTTCATCCATTTTGCTGACGTCCATCTGGAGCGGCAATGCTTTGCGCCCCATGTTGCGAATTTCCACGGTGATGCCGGCGTCTTCGTGCACGTCGCGCAAACCCAGCGCTACATCGGCTCCGGCATGCGCCAAGGCTAGAGCAATGGCTCGTCCCAAGCCGCGCGCCGCTCCGGTGACCAGCGCGACTTTGTCCTGCAAACCAAATTGCGGATAGTCTGTCTGCGTCATCCTGATCCTCCAGGTAATGCTTTTTGTTCTGGGTTCATTGTAGCGTTTCTGCATCGCGGGGTGGTGCGGCTGCGTCGGGAAGCCGGTTGAAGAGGCCGCGGGGAAAAGAGGACGACGAGTCTTCAGGGGCTAAAGAGTCCGTGTGAGAACTGGACAAACACGCCCTCAGCGGCTAAAGCCGCACTGATTCCGTACGAGTTAAGGCACGACTAAAGTCGTGCCCTGACGAGAAACGCGAGTTCGCGCACAGGCTGAAGCCTGTGCTACTGGTAACCCAAGAGCACAGGCAGGAGTGCCTGTGCCACGGGATTGCGTAGCATTTGTGTCGGAGCTGAAGCTCCGACTCGCGGTGCCAAGTGAATGTCGAGGAAAGGCCTCACCTTCGTCGAAAAGCGCTGCTCAGGATGACAGACGGTTATTGGTCGGACGGTTTGGGTACGACTGAAGTCGTGCCCTCACGAGAAACCGCGAGTTCGCTGACAGGCTGAACAGCTTGCGGAAAAACTCCTGTGGCACAGACACTCTTGTCTGTGCACGCGAGCCAAATGCAGCAAAATCAGCACAGGCAAGAGTGCCTGTGCCACGAAATTCGCCTCTAGCCGACTTTTTCCGCAAACTGTGAAGCCTGTGCTACTGGGAAGAAAGTTGTACCCGTGAGTTGGTTTTTCTAATCTATAGGGCTATGGAATACAGACAACTTGGCTATTCTGGTTTGAAGGTACCCGTTCTTTCCTTTGGCACCGGCACGTTCGGCGGGGGCAATGAATTTTTCGAGGCGTGGGGCAACAGCGGCGTTGCCGAGGCGACGCGTTTGGTGGACATTTGCCTGGACGCCGGAGTCAATCTGTTCGACACCGCGAACATCTACTCGACGGGCAAGTCCGAAGAAATTCTGGGCAAAGCCATCGCGGGAAAACGCAACCGCGTGCTGATTTCCAGCAAGGCGACATTTCGCATGGCCGATGGTCCCAATGAACTGGGATCTTCGCGGCACCATTTAATCCAAGCGTGCGAAGACAGCTTGCGCCGGCTGGGCGTGGACCACATCGACATTTACCACATGCACGGCTTTGACGCGCTGACGCCCGTGGAAGAAACGCTGAAGACGCTGGACACGCTCGTGCAAAGCGGCAAGGTGCGCTACATCGCCTGCTCGAATTTTTCCGGCTGGCACTTGATGAAGTCGCTGGCGGTTTCCGAGCGCTACGGCTGGGCTCGCTATGTGGGCCATCAGGTTTATTATTCGCTGATCGGCCGCGAATATGAGTGGGAACTAATGCCACTGGGCCTCGACCAGAACGTTTCCGCGCTGGTCTGGAGCCCGCTCGGTTGGGGACGCTTGACCGGAAAGATCCGCCGGGGCGCGCCGCTGCCGGAAGTCAGCCGTCTGCACAAAACCGGAGATGTGGGCCCGCAAATGCCGGACGAGTATTTGTACAAAGTGGTGGACGCGTTAGACGAGATGGCCAGGGAAACCGGGAAGACCGTGCCGCAGATCGCATTGAACTGGCTGCTGCAGCGGCCCACGGTGGCCAACGTGATCATCGGCGCGCGCAACGAACAGCAACTGCGCGATAATCTCGGCTCGGTGGGATGGAATCTGACGAGCGCGCAAATCGCCAAGTTGGATCAGGCCAGTGAAGTTGCGACAATTTATCCCTATTGGCACCAACGCTCGTTCAAGGAGCGCATCCCGATTCCGACGGAGACGGCGGAGTAGAAGAGATTAAGAGATTAAGAGTCCGTAGTGATTTTCGGTATCTGGCAAGACGCGTTGGTTGAGATCCTTCGTCGCGAACGACGCTCCTCAGGATGACAGGCGCGTTTTGTTGGGATGGAGACAAGACGCGGCGAAAAATGAACGGCCCGCTTCAGAAAGCGGACCCTACATGGGTTGGGCAAGATTCGCCGACCCCACATGCAAACCGGCATGTGGGGTACCAACGCAAGGGAGCTCAAGACGCGGGGATGATGCGGACATGGGACGCAGCGTGCTGCGCCCCTACGAAGAAGAGACAAAACTCGAAATCGGACGGGGATTTGGCTGCCGAAGAAGTCACAAGCTTTTAGGATGACATTGCTTGGGGACGCAAAGGTTATCCGTTTGCGGCCGGGCGAAATGCGAAGAGAGCTCGCGGACTCGCTTGGCCGGTCTCAAGTCCGGCCACTACACAAAGCAAACTCAAAGAGCACAGGCAGAAGTGCCTGTGCCACTTAAAAGAAAAAGCCCGCAGCGAGCTGGGTCGTTGCGGGCTTAGAGTGCCTTTGCGGAGGCGGGCTTAAGCAGAAGCGGGGTAACCCCGCGGCTACATTTAGCTGTTGGCCTTGGCGTCGACAGCTTCTTGCAGCTTGCTCTTCTCTTTCTTTTCCTTCTTCTTGAATTCGTAGCTGACCAATTCCAGAATGGCCACCTTGGCGCCATCGCCTACGCGGACGCCCGCGGGAATGATGCGGGTGTAGCCGCCGGCGCGATCGGCAAACTTCGGCGCGATCTCGCTGAA
>DATKPS010000014.1:0-27520 GCA_035524015.1 Candidatus Sulfotelmatobacter sp. | reverse complement strand
TGATCGGGCAGCATACATGGCAACTCGGACCCGATGTTGGAGCCGTGTGGTTGGGCAAACACTTCATTGCCTACGCCTTTCCCCAGCAGTGGTTCAAGATCGGCGGCAGCGGTCCCAAAACCAATCAATTGAGCGCGCTTTTGGATTTTACTTACTTTTTTAAGAGTGGCTGGAGCATTGGGACAGAGCCAAACATTTTGGTGAATTGGCAGGCTCGCAGCGGCCAACGCGTAACGTTACCCGTTGGGCCGCAGGTGGGAAAGATGTGCAAATGCGGGCGCACACCGACCTTACTGCAGCTGCAGTTGCAGTATTACCCGATCCACCCAACAATCTACGGTCCGAAGTGGAACATTCAGCTGCAGATAACCCCGACGATACCGGCCTTGATTAAGGGAAAGATATTTTGACGTTCCGACTGCTAGTCAACCGCGAATCAAATCGCAATCGAGTTGGCGAAGAGGATCAAGATGCAGGAGTGAGGTCCAAGTTGCGTTTAGAGATGCAGTTAGATGAGAGCGTTACGGTCTCGGAAGGTCCGACAAAAGACCGGATAATGCCTCTTCGCGTTCGGGCTGCACGATATCGCCGCCTGCTCCATTTCGTCGCAGATCGCGTGCTTGGCAACCCGAATACAGCGGCTATTGCTGTAGACAATTGTCTCTACCGGGCCGCTCAACCTGTCACAGCAATTGATTGCGAGGGCGCCTTTCGCAGTTGGCTGGTCCGGCTCCTCATCGAAGAAGCTTTGATGATCCTCCACGGAAGGACAACTTCGGGTACCGCGCGGGTCTGGCGGGCCACGGAGGCTTAGCCGATACGTAGCAACCAAACGGTCGGACTTGCTGCGTCTCCTAGTCGGGCCGGCCTCGAACAACGAGAGCGTCTCCCACACGGGACGACCACAAGCGCGGAAACTCTGCATCTCAGAACGACCGGTGCATCGGTTAGGGTCATCTATGATCGAGAGCCAAAGCTCAGTTCCAAAGCATACCAATTGCCCGGTCGAATAGTCGGCCATTCATTGAAGTAACTGGATTTCGAAATTGAGTCAATGTACCCTCCTTCGAGGCAGTCTAGGCTTGAATTGACTCACAATGAGAGCGAAAGTCATGCCTCTATTCTTGCTACTAGATTTGCTCGATTTCGAGCACGTCGAAACCATTTAAAACAATGGCGATAAGTCAGGTTCGAATTTCATGCTGAAAACAAGCGACATACCAACCCTCACCCACCACTCACCTCCGCATCCCCAACATAGGCTACAATCCCTCCTCCTCCGCCACATCTCAGTGGTCTCGTTCTTCTCTTGCCTTCTGCGCGGGCGAGCCTCCGGCAAACCGGGTGAGCTCGGGCCCGCTTTCGATCGCTAGGATCCGATTGTCTCTTTAAGACGACCTCCCGGTGCCGAACTTTGCATACAGCCCGTCCGGTCCGCTAAAGTAAACGATTGCACAGATGTTTATCTAACGAGACTAGCGCCGACTCGCTTTCCAGACGGCTATTGAACCTTACGGACTCACCTGTCACTGGTTAATCGTCCTGCCGACCAAGTAAGTCTCTATGTTTATTGCATATAGCCGGAAGTCTCCAACGGCAGCTTAAAGTATGGTGTGATCGCTGCTAGCCAAGGTCCAAAAGCGGCGCTGCAGAAAGCGCTTTCACAGCATCACCGTCTAGGCGCAAGAGTTGTGCTATTCTTTCCCCACTTACCAACCTCAACAAGCTTGTCCAGGAAGGTGGACATGAGTTCAATGAAACGGCGTGAGTTCCTGCGGCAGACAGTGGCGCTCAGCGCGATGGGTTCCGCCTCTGGGTTAACTGGAAGGATCCTGGCGGCACAGGCCGTGGCGGCCGCTCAGACGACACGCATTTACATTGACACGCGGCGAACAATTGCACCGCTGGACCGAAACCTGTTTGGGTCCTTCCTGGAACAGTTGGGCCGTGCGATTTATCAAGGGATTTACGATCCTGGGTCAAAACTTTCGGATTCCAATGGATTTCGCCAGGACGTTATCGAAGAGATACGAACCTTGGGCGTGCCAATTGTCCGCTATCCCGGCGGAAACTTTGTTTCTGGGTACAACTGGCTGGATGGTGTTGGGCCGAAACAGGACCGTCCAGAGGTGTTGGACAAAGCTTGGAATGCACTGAATACCAATCAATTCGGAACCGACGAGTTCATGCTGTGGTGTAAGGCTGTGGGAACACAACCTTTGATGGGCCTAAACCTGGGAACCGGCACGCCCGAGCAAGCCGCCGCGTTGGTGGAGTATTGCAACGTGGAAAAAGGAACCCGCTGGAGCGATTTACGGCGCAAAAACGGAATTGCAGAACCGTATATGGTGGAGCATTGGTGCCTGGGGAATGAGATGGACGGCCCCTGGCAAATCGGGCATATGACCGCCACCGAGTATGGATATAAGGCCGCAGATGCCGCGAGACAGATGCGTGCCATCGATCCTTCGCTGAAGCTCGTGGCGTGCGGCTCGAGCGGCCCTTCCATGCCTACGTATTTGGAATGGGATCGTGAGGTGCTCGAGCAGTGCTACGAGTACGTGGATGCCTTGTCGCTGCACCGCTACATTGGAAATACGAAGGAGGAGACCGGCGAAGATAGCACAAAGTATGTGGCCATGAATTTAACCATGGACCGCCAGATTGAGGAGACCTTGGCGGTCTGCGACATGGTGCAAGGACGCAGGCGCTCCGCAAAGCAACTGTGGCTCTCGTTTGACGAATGGAACGTGTGGTATCGCGCGCGCACTGGCGACGCAGTGAACGGCCACCGCAAAGAGGCGCCACACCTGCTCGAAGAAGTCTACAACCTGGAGGATGCGCTGCTTGTTGGGGGCATGCTGAATACGCTGATGCGCCATGCGGACCGGGTGAAGCTGGCGTGCCTGGCGCAGTTGATTAACGTGATTGCGCCGATCATGACCAACGAAAATGGATTTTTTCGGCAAACCATCTATTATCCCTACAGCTGGGCGTTGCAAATGGCGCGTGGATCGGTGCTGAGCACTTTGACGGAGTCGCCGACGTACGAAGTCAACGGAATCGGGACGGTACCTTACTTGGATGTGGTGGGCACACTCTCGACAGAAAATGGCAATCTGGCGTTGTTCATCTTGAATCGAGATCTTAAAAGTGCTCATGCGGTCGAAGTCGTGTGGGAAGACTCAGCGCCGACGAAAGTGCTGACCGCGAGCACCCTAACGGGCAGCGACATGAAGGCGTTCAACAGTTTTGCTGCCCCAAAACGCGTGGTGCCTACGGAGTTTGCCAAGCCCACAACTTCGGCTGGGAAAACGAAATTTGAAGTGCCGCCTGCATCCTACACCGTCATTCAGTGGGGCGCTTAAGGCCCCGGGCAGGTTCGGCCGGACCTCTCGATCAAAGGTGGCGCCTGGTAAAAAAGGCGGGGCTGCACCGCCCCGCCTTCGCGACATGGTCGATCATTCCGCACGCAAACCGCACGTCCCTTCTCTTAGGCAGGGAAACGGGGTCAGAAGTAGAGCTTGCCTCCGATTTGCCACCACCGTGGCAAACTTTGCGAGTTGACGATACCAAAATTGCTCTGCGATAGATCGTCCTGGATGGTCAGGAAATTAGGATGGTTGAATACGTTGAAGAATTCAAAGCGGATCTGGAAGTTCAACCGTTCGGTGATGCGGTTGTTCTTGTAGAGCGTTAGATCCGTCTCAATAAAGGGTGGATCGCGGAACTGCCCGGTCTTTTCATTGCCGTTGGTTCCAGCGGTGGGCACCGTAAACTGCGCATCGGAAAAGACGCCGGAGTTGGTGTAGGCGCTGCGCGAGGTCCCTTGCGCATAGGAACTGACATTGGGATAGCTGTTGTTATCGCCGTCGGCGAGATAGTCGCCGGTGACCGTTGTGTGCGCGTTGGCCCCCACGAGGTAATTCGCGCCGTTATAGGGGGCTGAAGTGAATACCGTGAATGGATAACCAGTCTGGTAAATACTGGTGCCGCTTATGCCCCAGCCTCCCGTCAAGTGCCCGACGAAGCCCTGGCCATTGTTGAGTCCGGGTTGCTCGTAGTTGAACGTCGCCGAGAAACGGTTGGGCGTGTCCCAAGGGGAAGGACCGTAAAACTGATAGGGATTGGTGGCCAGAGGATAGGAGGAAGCGTCGTCCTTAGAGGAAGAGCGGGTATAGGATACGTCAAAGAAGCCACGGCTCGCGCGCGCACGCAAATCCACGGTGGCCGCCTCATAATTGGCGACACGGTTATTTTCGGTGTAGAGAATCTGCCCAAAACTGGGGTTCGGCCGTGCGGGAGTGGAACCGTAGGGCTCGCCAATCAGCGCCCCTGGTAATTGGTTGATGTCGACACCGTAGGACACAATGCCCCCAGCGTTGCCATTGCCGACTAGATCCATTGTGTGGGAGCCGCTGTAGAGCACAGCCGCCACAAAATGACTGCCGATACGGTGCTCCAGAGTAGCTGACCAAATGTACGCCGTGGGCGACAAGATAGTTGGCGTGATACCGCCAACGGAGAACGAAGCGCCAGCGATACCTCCTGCCGGGTTCAAACACGGCACCGTGGGACACAACGGCGAGCCTCCGAGTTGCGGAAACACAAACCCGAAGGGCGGGGTGCTGCTGGTGCCTTGGACGAAGACGGGCGGCGTCGAGGAATTCGCGTAGAACGTGGGATTGATGAGTCCCGGTGGGTTGCCGCGAAATTCTTCCTGGATATTGGCGGGCGTCAACCAGTTTGAAAACAGGCCGAAGCCTCCGCGCAACACCCAATCGCCCCTTCCGTTGATATCCCAGGCCGCGCCAATGCGAGGTGTGGCAGCAAGCGGCGTACGCAGCAGCGCATTGTGAGTTGCCTGCGCATATCCGCTTGCTACTTGTTGTTCGAAAGTGGAGCCGGTGCCGAGATAGAAATTGCCAAACACCGTTGATGGCGTCTTGGCGTAAGGATTGCCTTGATCGTCAAAGCGGAAGCCCAGGGTCAGGGTAAGGTTCTGCCGCGCTTTCCAAGTGTCTTCCGCAAACACGCCCCAAGTTTTAGAAGCTGCATTCCAACTCCAAAGCTGCTGTTGACCGGTCAGCGGGTTATACATTACACCGCTCTCCGTGAGCGGAGCATCCTGTGCCAACTCCAGAAGGTTGCCAAAAGAAAAGGCCGGGTGAGACCACGGGCCCTGGAATGGTTCAACGTCATCACCATACCAGCCGTCGTAACCGACTTTGATCACGTGGGCCCCATGGATGTGCGTCAACACATCGCGCCAGTGGTAATTGTGCTGAATGAAATCGCCTTGGGCGAATCCGAGACCATACCCGACGCTTTGACCGGTCACGCTGATTCCCGGAATCGTGAAATCGCCGGTTTCGTCGTTTTTGCCCTCAATCCGGTTCTGCGCAAAAATGGCTTCGTTCAGCGTGGTGGGGCTAAAGGTGTGCGTCCAGTTCACTTCCACCGCGCGCTGCCAGTAGTTGTTGGTAGTCGAGAATTGCGGAATCACGTTGGAAGTAGGTTGCGCTTGGACCGTGCGGAAAAAGCTGCCATACAGCCGGTCGTGCGAGCCAAAATATTTGTCGATGCGAACAAAATATTGCGTACCGTTGGTGATGTTGGTGGAGTTGAACGTGCCGCTGTCAATCATCGGCGTCGCGCACGGGAGATTATTGGTCGTGGGCGTGCCGCAAGTCGTCGGGAAGATCGACGCAGCAGTGGCAGACACGCCGCTAACGTTCACGCGCTCCGGAATGTAGTTGGTAAGAATTTTGGTTCCGAACGTAGTCGGATAGTTGGTTTGCGCCCAAGCGGCGAACGCGGGGTCGGGAAATGTAACCGTGCTGTTCCCGGTGGAAGCCGAGGAGCGCAGCGCTTCCACGCCAAAGAAGAAGAAAAACTGGTGGTGCGGGATGATCGGCCCGCCAATGGTTCCAGACAGATTGTTGCTGTGGAACGGGCTGTAGGAACTAGCGGAACCGGGCAGAGAGTAGCGCGCGAACATGGTCTGATAGTTGAAGTAATCGCTCACCAATCCATGAAATTCGTCGGAGCCGGACTTGGTGGTCATGGCCACTTGCAGACCGCTGCCACGCCCATACTCGCTGTTGTAGGTATTAACTTGCGTGGAGGTCTCCTGGATGAAATCGGGATTGGGCACGAGGTTTAACACACCCTGGCGAATGGCGCTGGTCACGTCCAGTCCGTCAATCAGCCACATGTTGGACACCGTGCCCTGACCATTGGCGCTGACATCGACAGCAGTTTCGGTGGAAAAATTGTTGACGCTGGACCCCGGTGTGCCAGAGGCGACGCCCGGGCCGCCGGAAAGTCCAAGGCCCGTTACGCCGGGAGCAACGGTGGTAAGAGACAGCATGTTGCGGCCTGCCAACGGGAGCGTACCCAGTTCCTGAGTTTGCAGGGTCATCTCATTCCGTGTCTCAGCTGTGTTGAAAAGGGGATTCTCGGCGGTCACTTCAATAGACTCAGTGGTCGACCCGACCTTCAGTGCGATCGGCACGTTCAACGTCTGTCCGGTTTGCAAGGTTACGTTGGTCTCCGTCTTGGCAAACCCGCCGGCTTCCGCCGAAACCTTGTAGGAACCGGGAGCCAAGCTGACAAACCGATAGTTTCCGTCAGAGTCCGAAGTGGCCGTAGCGGTGACGTGAGTGTCGACGTTTTCGAGCATAATTTTGGCTTGCACCACCGCAGCGCCACTCGGATCGGTTACATTGCCCTGAATACTCGCGTTGAACTGGCCGAACGCGGAACTGGCCGCAAAGAGCGAAATGAGGAGCAGCCCAAGCGACCCTTCAAGAAACAGTCTCGAGCGCATGAAACTCACCCCCTAGGAAAGCTGAGAAGCAACGGTCCACAATAGCGATTTACTGTAAACGTTTTCTCAAGTTCCAAATGATATATGCCAGATAGAACCCCCTGTCAAGCGTTTTCTAGTGGTTTTGCATTAGGAAAACGAATACTCGTGGGATATCCCGCGTCCTCAGTCCTTCGACCACCCTCGATTCGCCACGATCCCGGCGCCCTCGCGCAAGGTGACCAATCGATTGACGCTCAGGTGTTTAAACGATTCCGACAACCCACTTGGCCAATGCACTTCCAAGTCCACGGATGTGTTCGTTCCCAGGCCGAAATGCAAACGGGGGTCGTTGCAGGAGTAAAAACTGCTTTGACTCAACACCGTTTGTGCCTGTGTTTTTCCGCCGTACGACGCAAGAACCCGTGCTCCAATTGCGCTTTTGTTGGACTTCACGCCTTCCAGTCTAACCTTGATCCAATTCGGTTTCCCCTTGATGTCGTTACGCAGCAGCGAAGGAGGCTCGTGAAGATTTACAATCAGAACATCGATATCCCCGTCGTTGTCGAAATCACCGAAAGCGCAGCCGCGGCTGCTGTGTTTGGCGGCGATACCAGGCCCCGCCGCTTCGATCAGTTCCTCAAAAGTCTGATTGCCCAGATTACGAAAAATCATGCGCGGGCACTTATAGGGATACTGTGGAAGTTTCCGTTCCACTTCCGGGTAAACGTTACCCGCGACGATGAAGAGATCGGGATAGCCGTCATTATCAAGATCCACGATTCCGGTTCCCCAGCACACGTACCGGGTCTCCACCGCCACCTTGGCGCGCCGGGTAACGTCGTCGAAATTCCCTTTTCCGTCGTTGTGATACAGCACGTTGGAATCGTCGGTAAAATGCGTTTTGAAAAGGTCCAAATGTCCGTCGAGATCATAATCGCCCACCCCAACGCCCATGCCCGCCTGTTCTTCGCCGTCGTCGCTCAGGGCCACGCCGCGCAGCACGCCTTCCTCACGGAAGGTGCCGTCATGGTTGTTCATAAAGAGCAGGCTTGGTGTCGAGTCGCAGGCGACGTAAATATCCGGCCAGCCATCCTCATCCAAGTCCGCGGTAATGACGGTCATGCCGTAGCACTTTGTATACTTCGCGATCCCCGCTGGCTCGCTGACGTCGCTGAATGTGCCATCGCCGTTGTTTCGGTACAACGAATGACGGCCCGTCGGGAGGCCACGCGGGCCGCATTCCACCGGCACACCCCGAAAATTGCAGTTCGAACTCGAACCAGGAACCGGGGCGCGCTCGAAAGAGAAGCGCACATAATTGGATACGAAGAGATCCAAGTGGCCATCGCGGTTGTAATCGAAGAACGCGCATCCTGCGCCCCAGCGCGGCTGGTCGTTCAACAGGCCCGCCTGCTTGGTTACATCCGTAAAAGTACCGTCGCCGTTGTTGCGATAAAGAATGTTCTGGCCAAAATACGTGCAGAAGATATCGTCGAATCCATCGTTATTGTAATCGCCGATGCACACGCCGTTCGCCCAACCCACCGCGTGAAGCCCCGCTTTTTCGGTAACGTCGGTAAATGTGCCGTCGCGATTATTCTTGTACAGGCGATTGGTGGCTCCCGGGGGAGGGCCTTCGATGCGTGTGCCCGAAAGCAGGAAAATATCCATCCAGCCGTCATTGTCGTAATCAGTGAAGGCGCAACCGCAACCGTCGGATTCAATGATGTATTTGTTGACATCATCGCCCCCATAGATAATCGGGGCCCGAAGCCCGGCCGCAGCGGCCACATCCGTGAACTCCGCATGGAAGGGGCGTCCGGAAGGAGCCTGGCGCTCCATCGGTTTGGCCGTGTGCCCACCCATGCCTTGGGCCAGGAGGCGCTGAGAAGTGACAGAAAGGGCCGCAGTGCCGAGCGCCGCTTTTACAAACTTGCGCCTAGAAAAACTCATCTTCAGGAATCTTCTCTTCTCCCCTCGAAACTGTCAAAAGCGGCAACGGCCAGGCTAGAGGCCGGGTAAACATTTTCTCTTTTTTCACTTGAAATTGCGAATCAAGGCGAGATTACTGCTGGGACGTAGCGCCAGAACCTCCGTCTTCCAGCAGCTTGTAGCGATAGCGCTCGCGTTCGGCCTGGGTTGCATCTTCGCGTAATTGGGCCAGGCGCTGCAGAAGCCCTGGAATTTCCTTTTTCGAGTCGCCAGTTTTGCGCAGGGTCTGGATCAAGCGATAGACAGCGGTTTGGTCCTTGGGATCGATGCTTAGCGCTTTGCGGCACTGTTCGATGGCCAATTGGTATTGCCCACTCTCCATATAAAGCTTGGCGAGGACCGCGCGCGACGCGGCAAGCGTTGGCTGAAGAGCAACGGACCTTTGCGCGGAGTGCAGCGCCAGCTGAAAGTCAGCAGTGCCGGGATCGACGCCCTTCTGAGAGAGTACATCTGCCTGCAGATAAAGCAGCAGCGGATCGTTCGGTTTACGTTTGAGCTTCTCTTGGATGGACAGCAGCGCGTGATCGAGATCGTTCGCTTGCACTGCCGCGAGCCCCTGGGCAGCGGTGCTCAGCGATTGATGCGGATTGATCTGGTACGCTTTTTCGAAGTCGGCCTCGGCTTTGTCGTATTGCGCAAGCTGGACGTACAGCACGCCGCGCGCGACGTACAGGTCATCGGATTGCGGCTGCAGAGAGAGTCCTTCGGTGAGAACGTCAATGCCAACCTGAAAGGATTCGTGATTGAAGCAAATGGTCGCAAAATCCAGATAAAGGCTGACGTTCTTGGGATCCTGCAGGATGGCTTGCCGGATCGTGGCGACCGCTTGCGGCGTATCCTTGCAATCTTCGAAAGCACGAGAGGCCAGTTGTAACGTGGTGGAATCGACGTTTGGTGCAGACAATAAAGGCTGCAGCGTGGCCACCGCGTCCTTCGGCTGGTGGTTCATTAGTTGAACGGAGGCGAGGATTTGGCGTTCACGCGGTGCGTCGGGGCGCAGCTGCACGGCTTTTTGCAGGGTAGCCTCGGCGCCTTCGAATTGCTTCAGACGAACTTGGCAAGTGGCGTAGGCGTGCAGCGCGTCAATTTGCGACTCTACCAGTGCGCCTGCTTTGGCAAAATGAGGCACGGCTGCGCCGCAATCACCTTTGCGAAATTCCAGGACCGCAAGCATGGCGTGGGCCGTAGGGTTGTCCGAACGCAGTTGCACCAGATGTTCGAGTATTGGAATCGCCGCGGGATTGCCGGTTTGGTATGCGGTCTGTCCAGCCCCCTCCAGGGCCGTGATGTTGTTCGGTGCGATTTTCAACGCCTGCTGAAAGGAAGCAAGTGCGGATTTGCTGTCACCCTTATTGACCAGCGCAATTCCCTGCAGCGTCCATAGTTGGTCATTATTCGGGGATTGCTTAAGCGCGGATTGCGTTAGCTCGACCGCCTTATCAAAATCGTGTGCGCGCAATGCGGCACGGACCGAATCGAGAGAATTCTGTGAAGGTTGTGTTTGAGACAAGCCGAGGGACCCACACGCCAGCAGCGAAAGCGCGGCTGCAATTTTGGGGAGTAGACGCATCACCAGAGATCGGCGCGCCGAAGGCGGCGGCCACCACAGAATACTGCATCCAACAATGAGAGGACAGCTTAAGTTTGACGCGGAGGCGCGACAAGCGCTATACATAGGCTGTTTGAGAAAACGCTTGCTCATAAATTGAGCTGGATGCTGCCAGTTCACGGCAAAGCCCAGGAGAGTTCCCCATGACAAAAAAGTCGAGAAGAGAGTTTCTCACTTCTGCGGCGGCCTCGGCTGCTGGCCTGTATGGCCTTGGGTCACTGCCGGCGTGGGCCCATGGCACGGCGAAAGTGACCGAGGTTCCAATTACGCCTCCGCTTTCGGTGTTTGGTTACTCCCAAGTCCAGTTGCTCGAAGGGCCATTCCGCACACAGTTTGAACATAACCACGAGCTATTTCTCAACCTGAACGAAGACGGTCTGTTGAAGCCGTTTCGAGAACGTGAGGGATTGCCGGCGCCGGGTCCGGACATGGGCGGTTGGTACGACAATACCAACGACTTCGATCCCAAAACCAATTTCCACGGATTCATTCCTGGACATTCTTTTGGGCAGTATCTTTCAGGTCTCGCGCGGGCCTATGCGGTAACAGGCTCGAAGCCAACTCAAGAAAAGGTGGCAAGGCTGGTCAAAGGTTTTGGCGCGACCGTGGAGCCCAGCGGGAAGTTCTATGTGGATTATCCGTTACCCGGCTACACCTTCGACAAGACCTGCTGCGGTTTGATTGACGCGTATGCGTTTGCTCAGGATGCTAATGCACTGGAAGTGCTCAAGCGCAGCACCGATGCAGTGTTGCCACACCTACCTGAGAAGGCTCTCGGGCGTGATGAACAGGAGGCGCGTCCGCACAAGACCATTGCCTTCACTTGGGACGAAACGTACACTTTGCCGGAAAACTTTTTTCTGGCGTACCAGCGCAGCGGCGACAAGCGTTATCGCCAGTTGGGCGAGCGGTTTATTTATCATCAGTACTACGATCCACTGGCCAACGGTCAAAATCCGCTGCCCGGCAAGCACGCCTACAGCCATGTGAACACGCTGAGTTCTGCAATGCAGGCTTATTTCGTGCTCGGCGACGAGAAATACTTGCGTGCCGCAGCCAATGGTCTGCGTCTGGTGCAGGAACAAAGCTATGCCACCGGAGGCTGGGGACCCAACGAAGCCTTTGTGGAACCCGGAAAAGGATTGCTGGCAAAAAGTCTGGAAACGACGCACGCAAGCTTCGAAACTCCGTGTGGCGCGTACGGGCAATTCAAAATCACGCGTTACTTGTTGCGGGTGACCAAGGATGCGCGCTATGGCGACAGCATGGAGCAGGTCCTCTATAACACCATCGCGGGCGCCAGGCTCATTCAGCCGGACGGCATCAGCTTTTATTACTCCGACTACAACCGCGCCGATGCAAAAAAGGTTTGGTACAAAGACAAGTGGCCATGCTGCTCTGGGACGTTTCCCCAGTTGACCGCAGATTACGGAATCAGCTCGTATTACCCAAGCAAAGACGGCATCTACGTCAATCTGTTTTTGCCTTCTAAATTAACGTGGAAACAGAACGGCACCGAGTGTACGCTAACTCAAAAAACCAATTATCCGACGTCCAACACCACTCAACTGGAACTGGCCCTGGCGAAGCCGGAGAGCTTAACGATCTACGTGCGGGTCCCAGCTTGGGCAGATGCTAATACCCGCGTTTCGGTGAACGGGAAAAAGGCGGATGGTGCGGCCGTGCCGGGCAAATTTTTTGCGTTGACTCGCACATGGAAGAACGGTGACCGCGTGGAATATGAAATTGGCATGCCCTTGCGTTTGCAGGCAGTCGATGCGCAGACCCCTCAGCTTGTCGCACTGGCCCGAGGTCCGGTAGCGCTGTTTGCCGTGGGAAGTTTGCCGGCGAATTTCACGGGCGCCCAGTTGCTAGCAGCTTCGCCTGCAGGCACATCATCAACGGATTGGGTGGTCGCGGGCGATGCAGGCAAAGTCACCTTTAGGTCGTTTGCGGCGATCAGTGACGAGCCCTATCAGCTGTATCAGAAGATAAGGTCATAGGCGCTATAGCCCGATCCGGAATGCTTCTCCGGCGCTTACAACTCCGACGCGGCTGTTGCTGGCGCGCGGTTGCGTGTTTGCTCATCTCCTCTTTAAGTCTTCTGCCGCTGATTGATGTTGCATCCGCGCGACCACAAAACGCGGCATCCGTTCTTAAATCCCAAACAGCCGAATTGCCGCCGGCTCCACGAGGTGCGGAACGTTGTGTACTCTGTCATCCAACGGAGGTGAATGGGTGTGCCCGGTCGGCCATGGCGCATGCGTTACGCAAGGCCGGGCAGGAGCCGGATGGAATCGTGAGCGCGCACGGTAGCACAATCACGATGCATTCTTCACCCAGTGGCTTTTATCAAACATGGGAGAATGGCGGAGACCAGACCGCGTATCGCGTCGATTATGTGATCGGTTCCGGCGAACACGCGAGTGGGTACCTGGTGGATATCGGCAGCCACCTGTTTCAGTCGCCGGTGGCGTATTACAAAAGCCGCCAGGCTTACGGCCTTGCGCCGGGCTACGAAAACCAGCCCGATCCGGATTTTACGCGGCCAATCAGCGAGGAATGCGTGCTCTGTCACTCCGGCGTAGCCCTTCACGTGCCGGGGACACTGAACGAATACCGTTCCCCGCCGTTTCCTTCCGAAGGCATTACCTGTGAACGGTGTCACGGTCCAGTAGAGAAGCACCTTGCAGCGCCGCGGGCAGGAACAATTCTGAATCCTGCAAAGATGGAGCCCGCAGCGCGAGACAGCGTCTGCGAACAGTGCCATTTATTTGGGGTCGCGCGTGTGGCGAATCCGGGAAAGAAAATCAGCGATTTTTTGCCCGGCCAGCCGCTGGAAAATACCTTCACCATTTATCGCAACGTGATGCCTGAAGGCGCCACTACCGATTTCAAAGTCATCAGCCATGTAGAGCAGCTAGCGCGCAGCGCCTGCGCGCGAAACAGCGGCGGCAAGCTGTGGTGCGCGACCTGTCACAACCCGCACGAACCGTTGCAGAAATCGGTGGAGTATTACCGGACGAAATGCCTGGCGTGTCACACCGGGCAATTTCCTGTTGCGCATCCAGCGAAAGACAGCGATTGCCTGGGATGCCATATGCCTCGGCGTAACGCCAAGGACGGCGGCCATACCGTGTTTACGGATCATCGAATTCAGCGCCGTCCCGCCGCGCCCGTGGAACTCCCCCCAGACAACGGGATTACCGCGTGGCGCGAGCCATCAGGAGCGCTGCAGAAGCGCAATCTGGGAATTGCTTATATCGACGTGGGCATGCAGCGGCATTCCTCCTCGTTTATCGTGAAGGGTTATCGCGCTTTGACGGAAGTTCAGCAGCAGTTCGCAGACGACCCGGAATTGTTCAAGTGGATTGGACAGGCGCTGTTGCTGGCGAAACAAAACTCCGACGCAACGCTGGCATTTGACCGTGCGCTGCAGTTGGAGCCGAACTCGGCCACCACCCAAGCGGCGGCTGCCTCTCCCTACCTGCAACAGGGAGATTATCCCCAGGCGATCGCACACCTGGAACGCGCTGTGGCCATCGATCCCTTATTTTTGCCGGCGGCGAGCACTTTGATTGGGCTCTATGAAAAGACCGGAGACAGTGCCCGGGCTACGGAATTATCAGCAAAGATTCGCGCAGCCATGGACCAGGGGGCAGCCGCCAACTCGGACTCCGGCGGAAGCGCAGCGGGAGAGTCCGGAAAGAAGGCTGAGGAAGTCTTCAAGAATATCCAAGTGCTGAAGGGCATCTCCTCTGAGCAATTAATTCCATCCATGCAGTTTTTGGCTGCTTCCTTAGGAGTGGAGTGCAGTTATTGCCACGTACCCGGACATTTCGAAAAGGATGACAAAAAGCAGAAGCAAACAGCGAGAGCCATGATCCGGATGATGTCCGAGATCAATGCAACGGATTTTGCGAACAAACGCGAGGTGACGTGCTATTCCTGCCACCGCGGGAAAGCCAAGCCAGCAGGCACTCCGGATCTCGAAGCCGCACCGGTGACGGTGGCTGCGGAAACCGCTGCTTTGCCACCGAATCTGCCCACAGTGCAGCAGGTGCTCGACAGATATATAGACGCGTTAGGAGGGGCGGCGGCGATCGAAAGGATCACCAGCCGGACGGAAACAGGTGGGAGCGATTTACAGGGCAGGCCGGTCAGCATCGAGGTTTTTACGCAATCGCCGAACAAATGGGCAATGGTTCGGCAGCTCCCGAACGGGTCCAGCGTTTCGGTGTTCGACGGACAGAACGGATGGTTCGCAGTTCCACGTGAGCCAGTGCGAGACATGCATCCCGGAGATTTGGACGCCGCGAAAATGAATTCCGATCTACATTTCGCTTTGCACGTGCAGCAGATGTTCCCGGAACTACAAATGGAGTATCCCGAGAGTCTCAACGGCCACGAGTCCTATGTTTTGTTGGGCGTCCGGGACGGATTGCCAGCGGCCAAATTTTATTTTGAGGAAGACTCCGGGTTGTTGGTTCGGGTGGTTCGCTACGCGGATTCGCCGCTTGGGTTGAATCCTTCGCAAACGGATTATGGGGATTACCGCGAAGTAGACGGCGTTCAGGTGCCGTTTCAGGTCACTCTGATTTCGCCCCAGAGCATCCTGGCGATTCGCTTTAAGGACATAAAGCAGAATGTACCGATCGACGCTGCACGCTTTGCGAAGCCAGAGCCGCGCTGAACAGCAAACGCGGAGTCCATCGCTGTGGCACAGCGGTACGTCAGGCGCGCAGGTACGGCGTCCAGACTTGCATCGGCGTCGCGGTGCGATTAGCCCACGCGTAATACGGAATGAAATGCAGTTCGACCTCGCGCGTCTGCGATGGCGTTGGGGCGTAGTCTTGATAGAGCTTTGTGCCGGCATTTCGCGCGGACGCGCCGCTATGTTTTAGGACAACCACGCCACCGAGAAGATCTGGCTCGAAGTGTTCTTCGAATGGCGCGGAAGATTTGGGCCGCAAATCGAGCGAAACGTCGTACAGCGGCACTCCGGCCGGTTGATCAATCTGCTCCAGGCAGTAGACTAGCGGTCCACGCTGCACGGCTACGCGCCCGTAATCGTCGACAACGCGAGTGTTCGCTTCGATCACCTGGGGTGTCATGTTGAATTTGACCTCGATGGTATCGCCCGGGGACCAGCGCCGTTGCACGGCTAGGTAATGACCGGGCTTCGCTCCGGAAATGGATTCACCGTTGACCTTAACCTGCGTATCGCTGGACCAACTGGGAATGCGCAGATAGCAGGCGAAGTCCGTGGCTGTCGCGGGTGACACGGTGATCGCGACATCCCCATCCCACGGGAAATTCGTTTTTTGTGCGACTTTTAGCGCGGTGCCGTCTTCCAAGTGCCAATCGAGTTGGGAATTGTCGTACAGATGAACATACAAGCCGTCTTTGCTGGTGCTGTAGAAATAGCCCGGCAAGGAAGCAAAAGTGCGTTCGAGATTTGGCGGGCAGCAAGTCGTGTCGTACCACGGATTGCGAATCTTATCGCCGCCAGCCGGATCGAAGGCGAGCGGATTGCGATAGCAATAGAGCGTGCCGTCCAAAGACATGCCGGAATTGATTCCGTTATACAGCGCGCGCTCAATGACGTCCGAGTATTTTGCTTCTCCTGTGGCTGTGAGCATGCGCCAGTTCCACATCATGTTGCCGATGGCGGCGCAGCTTTCCCCGTAGGCGGTGAAATTGGGAAGCTCGTAAGAATCGCCAAACGCCTCGCCCTCGCTGCGCGCGCCGACGCCACCGGTGATGTACATCTGGGACGTAACCAGATCGTTCCAAAGCACATTGAGCGTTTTGAAATAAGATTCATTACCGGTTTCCATGTAGTAGTCGGTGGCGCCGCAGCACGCATACATGGCGCGCACCGCATGTCCTTCCAAATGGGTGCGCGTGGTGAAAGGCACACCGCAGAAGTGGTAGACGATAGCGCGTTCGGGAAATTGGATGCGTTCGTCACCCTGCAACAAGTAACCCGCCAACGCCAGGTACTTCTTCTCAACGGTGGTGCGGTACAGTTCCACCAGCGCTAACTCCATTTCCGGGTGCCCCGAGAATAGTGGCTTCTTGTCGGGTTCCGGACCAAAATTCGGCAAAAGATAGCCATCGACAAAACGCATGCTCGCGTCGAGCAAGGTGCGATCGCCCGTGGCGCGATAAAACGCGATGGCGCCCTGGATCATGTGGCCCAGGCTGTAGAGTTCGTGGCCCCAGCGTTGCACATTGGGAGTCATGCGGTCTTTGGCGCGATCTTGCACGTAGTAGGTGTTGAGATAGCCGCTGGGCTCCTGCACCGCGACGACTTCCTTAATAATTTTCTCCGCCAGTTGGCGAAGTTCCTCGTGGTCGCCTGACTGGAGAACGAAGCCGACCGCTTCCGTCCATTTGTAGACATCGGAGTCGGAATAAACGGGCCCGGTTTGTTTTGCGTCGCTTTTTCCGGCCAAGCGCAGAAAATTGTCCATTCTGCCGTTGGCTTCGAGCAGTTTTTCCATGGACGGAATGCTACTGTTGGCGTTGATTTCGCGCCGGGTGCCCCAGAAGCCCGAAGTGATGGTCACGGCGTGGACGGGAACAGTGTGGAGTTTCGCGTAAGGCGATTTGTCGACATAGAGAATTCCTTCGTTTCGCCAGACGGGGTCGGTGGAGGGAAAGGCGCCACGACCAGCAAACTCCATCAGGTTTGGCCACGGCACAGCCGCAGAGGCGGCGGTGGTTACGGCCGAGCCGACGAACTGGCGACGAGAGATTTTCGATGGTTGTGACATGTGGACCTCCTGGCTCTTGAAGAGCGGAAATTCTTATGCGAGCGAGTTGTTTTCGTGAGCAAGCTTGATCAGTGTAGGCAAAACCTCGCCAAACCCGTTATCCGGCTGACCGAACGCGAAATAAAGCTTTTTGTAGAGGGCGTAAAGGGTATCGTAGGTCTTTTCCGCGGCAGGTTGTGGAGTAAACACAGTGTGCCCGGGGCAGATCTTGTCTTGCGCCTCTTCGACCGTTTTGAAGGTACCCGCAGCAAGAAAAGCAAAAATGGCCGACCCGAGGCTGACCACGCTTTTGGCCGGAACAAGCACGGGGCGGCCGAGCACGTTGGCGTAGACCTGGTTCAGTACATCGTTTTTCTGGGGAATGCCGCCGGCATTGATGGCGCGCTTGATGGCCACGCCGTGTTCGCTCATGCGATCAAAAATGATCCGGGTGTGGAACGCCGTGCCTTCGATGGCCGCGAACAATTCATCTTGCGCCGTACTTTGCAGGTTCCAACCGAGAGTAACGCCGCGGAGATTGGGGTTGACCAAGACGGTGCGATCGCCATTGTCCCAGGTCATGCGCAGCAGACCGGTTTGCCCGGCGCGATATTTCTCGAGGCCCCGACTGAGCGTGGCTACATCGGTCTTGGCGCGCTGCGCAATCGCGTTGAAAATGTCGCCAATGGCGGACAGTCCCGCTTCGATGCCCGTGCGTTGCGGATGCACGCTTCCTTGCACCACGCCGCAAACTCCCGGAACAAGATTCACGGAAGGCGTGATGCCGATAATGCACGTCGAGGTGCCAATGACGTTGACCATATCGTCGGTGCGGCAACCGGCGCCGATGGCGTCCCAGTGCGCGTCGAAGGCACCAACGGGTATAGGAATTCCTGGCTTGAGGCCCAACCTCTCGGCCCACTGCGCTGAGAGGTGACCGGCGAGGTGGTCCGAGGTGACGTATTCGCCCTCCAGGTTAGCGCGGAGGCCCTTGAATAAAGGATCGACCTTCACCAGAAATTCTTCGGGAGGCAAGCCGCCCAGACTGGCATTCCAGAGCCACTTGTGGCCCATGGCGCATACGCTGCGCTTAACCTTTCGAGAATCGGTGATCCCGCAGAGTGTGGCGGCAACCATGTCGCAGTGTTCAAAAGCCGAAACAAATTTCGAACGCTTATCGGGATTGTGGCGCAGCCAGTGCAAAAGTTTAGAGAAACCCCATTCGGAGGAATACACACCTCCGCACCATTCAATGGCCTGCAGCTTTTCACCGTGAGCGGCGGCGGTAATTTCGGCCGCTTCTCCTTTGGCGCGGTGATCGCACCACAAGTAATACTCGCCGAGCGGTTGCAGATTTTCGCCGACGGGAATGACCGACGAGCCGGTGGTATCAATGGCCAGCGCTTCCACTTGCGCGCCGGAGATGCCGGCCTTTTGTGCAGCTTCCCTGGTTGCCGCAGCGAGCGAGCGCATCTGATCATCGTGCGACTGTGTGGCGTATTCCGGGTCTTCGCGCTTGCGGTGGAGCGGATATTCGGCAAGCGAAGTTGCCAGCAAGCCGCGTTCACTATCCACAATGGAAACCCGCACGCTCAAGGTTCCGAAATCGACGCCAGCGACGATGGCCATGGATCAGTTGGCTCCCGAGTTTCTTATTCCGCGTGCGCGTACATATCCCAGCCGAGATAGCGCGTGGTGGCTTCATGAACGGCGGGTGCAACGGACGAGAAGTTGGCCGCCACGTGATGCTCAAATCCGTTTTCGCAGATATAACGCAAAAGTTTTTGCAGGCTGGGAATTTCCACCACGCCGGCGCCGCCGAAGGTCTCCAAAGGATCGTCAGTGAAGCGGCCGCTGCCGGAATAGCCGCGAATACGGCCATGAGCGTCGTCGGTGGAGAATCGCGCAAAGCACATCGCGCCCGGTTTTACGATGCCGGTGCAAGTTCCAAACGTATTTTCCTTCCCGACCGTGCCGGCGATGATCGCTTGATAATCCATCTTCACATCGCGGAAAAAGTGTTTGGGCAGGTTGCTGCAGTGGAAACAAACGGCCTTATTGGGATCCGACCCATAATTATTGTTCCAGTCGAGCAGCGCGCTGGGGGTTTCCGAGGCAAGTTGCAACGCATGCATGCCGACCACGCCGCATACATCGACTTCGCACGCGCTGGACAGCAGCGATTCGCTCATCATGCTCATAATCGTGCAAGGAACGACGCCGAGATTTTCTTCCAGGGAAGTCCAGCACTGCACCGCGCTGATTTGCACGTCCGTCGATTTCATCCAATGATCGACGACCGCGCCCAGCTTGGCCATTTTGAGCAGCGCCGCCGCCGGAATGTCCTTGGCGGAAACGTACTTGTGAATGGATTCCAGTTTTTGCACGGCGGCTTCGTCGTTGTCTTTCATGCGGCTGATGCGGCCCAAAACTTCGGAGAGATCGAGAGTCTCCACGGAAATGCCGCTGGCTTCCAGCAACTTTTCACTGTAGCGAACGGTGTTGAACGCCGTGGGACGCGCCCCAAGCGCGCCGATGCGCAGACGGCGAAGACCGTTGGCCACACGGCACACGGCCCCGAACCATTCCAGATCCTTGACGAATTCAGGGGAATCGGGAGTTTCCGTGTGCAGCGTAGTTAGGGAATACGCAATGCCATACTGTTTGAGGTTATTGCAGGCGGACATTTTTCCGCAGAAGCTGTCGCGCCGGTGCGTAATCCCCATTTTGCCCGGGGTGTCCGGCGTGGCTTGCATCAGCACCGGAACATTGAGCCGCGCGAGGCGCAGTGTGTCGGCGATGGCTCGCTCGTCGCCGAAATTAGGCAAAGTAACGATGACTCCATCCAGCACGCCGGCTTTCGAACGAAACAGTTCGGCGCAGCGCTTGGCTTCTTCGTGGGTCTCCACCGCGCCGTATTTGCTTTGATCCGGTGTCAGGGCAACCACGTCATAATCCGCTTTTTGCAGCGCCTGGATCATTTCTTCGCGGCCGCTCTTGGCCAGATGATCCGGAAAAAATCCGCGATTGCCTACGATCAACCCCATCGTCATTTTTTTCTTGCTTGCCATGTTCAGCTCCGGAACTGCGGAAGACGCTCAGCTTAAAGGATTGCTTGTTGCTAAAAAAGCGTTGCGGTCACAATCGCAAAATAAAAGCATGAGGCACAGGAAGATGCTCCGGCCACAGAACGCTCGCCGATGGATTGGCAGTCATTCCTTCTTCCCTTTTTGGCCGTAATAGGCGTTCTTGCCATGCTTTCTCAGAAAATGTTTGTCGTGAAGAGCCTGGTCGATGCCCGCCGCATGCGGGTTGATGGAGACGGTGAGGTAGGCCAGGCGCGCCGCAGTCTCGAGCATCCAGGCGTTTTCAGCGGCCTTGCGGGGATCCGCGCCCCAGGCGAAAGGACCGTGATTGGCAACAATCACGGCGGGGATGGACATGGGATCGATTTTTTCGAAGGCACGCATGATAGCCGCGCCGGTATTAGCTTCGTAATCCGATTCGATTTCGTCCTTGGCCATGATCTCGGTCACCGGGATGGTTCCATGGAAATAGTCGGCATGAGTCGTGCCGAAACACGGAATAGGCTTGCGCGCCTGCGCCCAGGCCGTGGCATATTCCGAATGTGTGTGTGCGATGCCGCCAATCGAAGGAAACGCTCGGTAAAGCGCGGCGTGTGTCGGCAGATCCGAGGAAGGCCGCAGCGTACCCTCGACCACTTTGCCTTGCAGGTCCGTGATCACCATGTGTTCCGCCTTCATGCCTTCGTACGGAACGCCGCTAGGCTTGATCACGATCAGGCCCTCTTCGCGTGATACCCCGCTGGCATTTCCAAAAGTCGAGACCACCAACCCGCAGCGAACCAGATCCAGGTTCGCTTCCAGCACTTCCGCGCGTAGATTTACCAGCAGCATCGGCCCTCGATTTTTCTATCCCAATAGGCGGAATGAAGTCGACTCGCTACTGGGAAAACCCTTCAGTTCCGCGTTGAAAATCGCAAGATCGTCGTCGATCGATATACTTCACCCGGTTTCAGCACGGTCGAAGGAAAATTTGCGTGATTGGGCGAGTCCGGAAAGTGCTGGGTTTCCAGGCAGAAACCCGCGCGAGGGCCATAGGCTTGCCCTCCTTTGCCGTGGACGGCGCCGTCCAGAAAATTGCCACTGTAGAACTGTATACCGGGTTCCGTTGTAAACACCTCAAGGACGCGCCCACTTTCGGGCTCAAAAACCTCCGCTGCGGCACGCAGGGCCCCGGCTTTGCTTTCCGCGAGAACCCAGTTGTGATCGTAGCCTCTGGCGAACTTAAGTTGCTTGTCGTCTTGATTAATTCGTGCGCCAATGGCTGTGGGCTTCGTGAAATCGAACGCAGTGTTCGCCACGCTACGCAGTTCTCCCGTGGGAATCAGTGTGGAATCGACGGGAGTGAATTGCGTGGCGTGCAGAACCAATTCATGATGCAAAATATCTTGGGTGGTGTTGCCGGTTAGATTGAAGTAGCTGTGGTTTGTCAGGTTGATCACAGTGTCTGTGTCTGTTGTGGCGGTGTAGCCGATGCGGATTTCGTTTTTATCACGCGGCAAGGTATAGGTGACCTTCACATTTAACTTGCCGGGGAAACCCATTTCGCCATTTGGGCTGGTGTACGCCAGTTCCAGCACTTGGGCGTCGACGCCGGAACGATCGGTGCCCGCCCAAAGGCGTTTGTTGAAGCCGATGGTGCCACCATGCAAAGTGTTCGGGCCATCATTTATCGGCAAATGGAACACGGTGTTATCGAGGGTGAATTGGCCGCCCGCGATCCGATTGCCGTAACGACCGATCGTAGCGCCAAAATAGGATTTGTCCTCTTCGTAGCCCGCCACGGTATCGTACCCCAGAACGACATCCGCCCGGTTACCGCTGCGATCGGGTACCTTCAAAGAAACCAGGTCCGCACCGTAATTGATGATTTCCGCCTGCAAACCTTCCTTGTTGCTAAGCGTGAAGCTGTAAACCGTGTTGCCATCCCTGGTTTTGCCGAAGGCGTTAATCTGAATTTTCTGCCCGTTGTCCTTTGACTCGAAGGAGCCGGAGAAGAAAGAAAATAAGGCTACAGCAAACAAAAGAGCCGGTGGTCGAATCATGGGTACCCTCGAAACCCGAAAAGCACCGTGGGGGAATTTCCGGGCGAGTTAAGTAAACGTTTACCATGACCCCGGCGGCAATGCAAGAGCCTCCCGGAGGGTTTCCGCTGCAACGCTTTTCGAAGTTGCTCCCAAATGCAAACGCCCGCAAGGAGTCCCGCAGAGGCCAAGGTTCAGCCGATTCTGCGAATCTCGGTTCTCTTGGGATAGTGAGTAAAATCGAGATAGCGTATACTGAAACCAACCTCCGCCAGAAATGAGGCCTTGTGGATATTCGGGATGTTGCCAGGAGAGCCAAAGTATCGACGGCCACCGTCTCTCGCACGGTCAACCAAGTGGCGACGGTGGACGCGCAGTTGGCCAAGCGCGTGTGGAAGGCTATTGAAGAATTAGGGTATTACCCGAATCGTTCCGCGCGCGCCCTGGTTTCCGGACGCAGTCACGTTTTTGGGCTGATCGTTTCGGAGATTACCAATCCGTTTTTTCCGGAGATCGTGCAGACATTCGAGACTCTCGCGGTGGAACAAAATTACGAAATTCTACTGACCTCGACGATTCATGATCCCAAGAGAATGGAACTGGCCGTCCGGCGAATGATTGAGAGCCGCGTCGATGGCGTGGCGATCTTGACGTTTGGAATGGAAGATTATTTGTTGGAGCACTTGCGCTTTCGTAATCTGCCGCTGGTTTTCGTAGATATTGGACCGAAGGTACCTCGGGTGAGCAATATTCGCGTCGATTATCTGGACGGAATCCGCCAAGCTGTTCAACACTTGGCGGCCCTGAGGCATCAAGACATTGCCTTCATCACCGGGCCACTGAAGTTGCGGTCGGCCATGGCACGCCGCGAGGCCTTCGAAGTGTCCATGCGTGAGATTGGATTGCCGGTCAAGCCGGAATTTGTGGTGGAAGGCACCCATCGCCTCGAAGGCGGTAAAAAGGGACTGCAAAAACTGGCTGGGCTAAAGCAACGGCCGACGGCCCTAATTTGTTCGAACGATATGACCGCGATTGGTGCGATGCGTGAGGCATTTGAGTTAGGAATCAAAGTACCGCAAGATCTATCCGTAATTGGCTTCGACGACATCCGCATGGCGGACTTTGTGATTCCGCCCTTGACGACCATCCAAATGTCGCAAACCGAACTGGCTCGGTTGGCGTTTGAAGCCTTGCTGAAGGAGGTCAAGCGAGAGACCCCCGCACCCGATGGTACCGAGTACGTGTTGAAAACGCGGCTAGTGCTGCGTAGCTCCACCACCTTCCCACCAGGTCATAGCCCAGATAAAGCGAAGCGTTCCACCCAAGGTCCGGAGAAAACGAAGATCAATCACTAAATAGTGTTTGATCCGAGGGCCCGCCCTTACCAGGCATTCACGCACGTGTGTGCGGGTTGGTTCAAGGAATGTCTGCGACGCAACGGAAGCCAATGGTACCCGAGCGATCGATGCTGGGAGCCATAAGCAGGTACTTTCCGTGTTCGGACAACTTATAGGCTTGCGGGAAATACCAACGGGAGCCTTGGGGTTGATAGTGGCTTCCACCGCGCAGAATGGCGGCATCGGTGTGGTCGTCCGTGAACTCATCGGTCCATTGCCAAACATTGCCGACCATATCCAAAACCCCGAAAGGGCTCGCTCCTTTCGGATGGGCGTTTACATCGGAGGGAGCATCGAGGTCGCGGCCACGATCCGGCCGCGGAACGGCCTCCGCATCCCAGTCTTTACCCCAAGGGTAAACGCGGGAGTCGGTGCCCTGCGCTGCATATTGCCATTCCCATTCATGAGGTAACCGCTTGCCGGCCCACTTCGCATAGGCACGAGCATCTTCGAGAGAGACCCAGGTGACGGGCTTATTGGCCCAGCCCTCCGGATAACTGCCAGCAGACCAATCTTTGAGGAAGTTGTGATCGTCGGCCGGATGATAGTGGGTGGCTTCGAGAAATTGTTTGAACTCCGCATTGGTGACGGGGTGAACGTCGATCCAGAACGGCTTGATGTGCAGCTTGCTTTCATGGAAGCGGCGCGGCGAAGACTCCCAAGGATATTGGACGTCTACACCTTCGTCGTTCATGCCTTCAATTTCAATTCCATTTACGCGAAAGACGAAATCTGCTTCGGGGATGCGAACCATGTTTTGCAAAGTGCCTTTACTGGCGGCTTGCGGAATGTTGACTAGTTGTTGTGGAAGAGCGACCCATTGGCGAGAAAAACTGCGCAGCGGCCTTCCACTTAATCCGTGCATGATTGCGAGCAGCGCGTCGAGAGAATGATCAGGCGCCGTAGTTTCAAGCACTGCTCCATAGCCGTTCTCCTCCAAATCGAAACTGAGAACGGAGCTCTCACCTTCGCGAACAGGGTGGAGTTCGACACCCATCCAGAGGTCGAAGTAGCGCGCTCCTTCCTGGTAAGGAACAACCAGTTGACGTCCCGCAACAGGATAAGCATTGCGGTTCACCAGGGTCCAGAGAGTGGAGTGGGCGCCCGGCCATTTGCTGGCAAACACACCAAACTGCTGGGTGAAAGCATGGGGTTCCCATTGCCGGCTCTGAAGCAGGGAATGGTACGCGCGTTCGATGGTAGCGATCCGCCGAAGAGCCTCGGCATCGTGCGGGGTCATCTGGTTCCAAATGCCCCAAATGTTCTCCCAACTTTCAAACCCGACACCGTTGAAGAACGCGGATTGCAGGTCGTCGCCGTGATCGTGGGCCCAGCGATTGCAGATGTTCACCATGTGGCGGGATTCCAGCCATTTGTAGGTGCTTACGGACGGAACGAAGTCATATTTCCAGTAGCCCCAGCTCACATTGTTGTACGCCAGCATCTCGTCGGAGCCGAAGCCTAGCTCCGGTTCGAGGACCAGAGGATGCCCGAGAGCGTCGGACGCCGTGCGAAAAACGCGTGGCATTCCGTCCAGCGTATCGCCGTTAATCCCGTCGGCCCCAATTTGGGCAAGGTAACGCGAGGTAGCTTCCCAGTTGGTGAGGCCTTCGTCGTGGGTGCCCTGGTCCCACATCATGACTGGGAAAAGGACGCGCACACCATGCTGATGAAATTCGTCGACGACACGCCTCATTTCCGGAATGCCTCCGGGAAGGTCGCGAAACAGATCGTATTGATTGCGGCTGTCGACTCCAAGGTTTGGATAGGTAGGCCACACCAACACGCTGTCGATGCCCCCATAGCGCCTGCTGACATCATCAAGATAGCGGGTCACGGTGTATTTACGCGTCAGCGGATTATAGAAGAAGCGGTCGTGCGCCATCATTTGCGGCTGGACGAAGCTCGATTGGGCCCACTGCAGTTCCTCCCGGGCATATTGCGAACCGTCATATCCCATGCGGAGAAGATGCTCAGAACGCCAATGCTTGATATCGGCCAACCATCGGTTTACTTCCGCCTGCGTACAAGTAGTGGCGGGCACGCTATCCTCATCGGGAACAACATAGCAAGGGGGCCCGGGAATCTGTTCTCCCGCGGGATGAGACGAGGAATCTTGCGAAAGCACCGGATAGGAAAGCAGGAGCGAGAACAACAACGCGCAGAAACGAACAAAGTGTTTCAAGGAACCTCCATCGAGTAGCAAGGCGTGTGGCAATGATACGGGCTGCGCGAAGAGAGAACAGCTTCGTCCGGGAGCCTCACGGGAAGAATGACCAACACCGATACCCATCTGGAATGCGGAAGTTCGGTCGAACCAAAACCTGCAGCAAGGTGGAAGGACCACATTTACTCGCCTTTGCGAGCATAATGTATTTGAAACGTTTCAATCAATGGAAATTGGCCGTTTGCTAGGCTGCTTGTGCGTGCCACCGCCCATCCGTTGCGTTGCGCGCGCGGTCCGGTCTGAGTCTTGGTCACTTGGGATTGCTGGTGGAATTGGGCGGCGATGCGTTGCCATAGGTCATGGCGTTGCGGGTTTTGGCTAGCGGGGCGGAGTCGATGAAGCGGACGGTGTTGCCGGTGCGTTCCACGCCCAAATCTTTCCACATTGCGGGGAGATCCACATCGTAGCGCTGATCCTTCATTTTGTCGTAGAGGGGAAGCAGAGCCGATACGCCGGTGGCCTGATCACCGATGCGGAGCGTTTCTGTTAATTGCCAATCGTGGCGAATGTCGCCACCGGCGTCGAGAATGCCGCGCAGCGCGTCATCCAAGCCTTTCCGGTTATTGGTGAGCTTGTGGATCTGCACATCCGCTAAGAAACAAAACAGCGCGCCGCCCCAGTAGGTGCGGGCCCAAGTATGCGTGTTGTCGAGACCCTGGTCGCCAGGCTGGGGCAGTCCCTGCTGCAGATCGCGCACCAACTCGAACCACATCTCGTTCACGTCGAGATGCCCGGCGCGCACACGGGCAATCGGTTCGACGTAAGTGGCGATACCTTCCTCAATCCAGTGATGGTTGCGGGTCATCGAAGGAAAACCGAGATGGACCATTTCGTGAGTAAGCATCCAATCGTCGGCAAGATCGGCCATGTTTGTGCCGCCGCCCACGTGGATACGAATGAAACCGCCATTGTCTTCGCCGAAGGTGGTGCCGCCGCGGACCCCTTCACCGGAAGTGGGGATGACCCGCAAACGCACTTCTGGCACGGGATAACGGCCATAGTAGGTTTTCACAGAATCCGCGGCCCATTGCACCCACTGCATCAGGTCTTGATGGGAAACCTGCAGAGGGCCATCGTCCACCTGCACATCGATGCGGGAAGTCCCGACCATATAAGTAGTTGCCATCTCAACCGCCGGGGAGCTAGCACTGGGCAGGAAACAAGGGCACAGGCCAAGGAAAAGCGCAGCAAAGGTGACGCCAAGCCATGGCACGCGGCGTAACCCAGGGCGCAAAGAAGGGAGGTAGCGTTGCATTTCTGATGAGATGCCGGAAGCGTCCGATTGGTAAGCGCAAGTACAGGTAATCAAATCTGTACGGCTAACAAAAATTGAAAGCGGTGAGGTCTGGTTTGTCGATAACATCATGCACGTACCGCGTAAACGGGGGATTCCTTTGTGTCGGACCGGTCTTCCTCATTGGTAGCGAGTGATTCATTAATGGCGAGTGATTCGGAAGTTGGGGATCGAAAGGAAGTTGCCGTTGGAAAGAAGGACTTTCTTCGGAATGGCAACTCGTTGCTGCGGACGGCCACTGTTCTGAGCCTTTTGGTACTGGCACAACTGGCATGGACACGCTGGACGTTGGTGACCAATGGCCCGACCGTCGATTTCT
>DATKPS010000013.1:0-34296 GCA_035524015.1 Candidatus Sulfotelmatobacter sp. | reverse complement strand
TCGGCAATCCCAACGGAAAACCGTGCGTGGCGGGCACTCTCTTCAACACCTGCGCCTTCGCCGATAACACCACTTTCTTCACCTTTGGCAATGCCGGCAGAAACATTGTCCGTGGGCCCGGTTTGCAGAACTGGGACTTTTCGGTCTTCAAGATCTTTCCAGTCCGCGAACAGATGCACTTTGAATTTCGCGCCGAATTCTTTAACATCTGGAACCATGTGAATCCGCTCTTTGGCCCCCCAGGTGCTATCAGTGAGGAGCCTTTCCCGGTGGAATTCGGTACCCCTCAGTTTGGATATGCCATTGCCGCCCGGGATCCGCGCTTCATTCAGTTTGCGTTAAAGTTTTATTTCTGACACGCGACCAGAAGGTTTGGTTCTGGAGTTCGTCGAAGATCGAGAACACCTATGTTGAGTGAGGAGCGCCGCAGGGCCATTGTGGAGTTGCTTCAACAAGATGGACGGGTGCTGGTCAGTGATTTAGCAAAACACTTTCGCACTTCGCTCATCACCATTCGCAAGGACCTGGAATTCCTGCACCATCAGGGCGAACTCGAGCGCACCCACGGCGGTGCCCTCCCGGTAAAGACCGGCGCGGTCATGGATAGTTCGTTGCAGGAGAAAGAACGCCTTCATCGTCAGGAAAAACTCCGCATTGCCGCCGCGGCCGCCCGCATGATCGGGCCGGGACAGGTGATCATCTTGGATTCTGGCACAACCACAACGGCCATCGCCCGCGCTTGCCGCCACATGAAAAACTTGACCATCATCACCAACGCCACAAATATTGCCGCCGAACTCACCGATTCTCCGGTGGAGGTAATCCTCACCGGTGGGGTGTTGCGCGGCAATTCTTACTCACTCGTGGGTCCGTTGGCCGAAGAATCTCTGCGTAAGTTGAGTGCAGACCTCTTGTTTTTGGCCGTAGATGGATTCGACGTGCGCTATGGACTGACCACTCCCAACTTGCTGGAAGCGCGCGTTAACCGCGCTATGGCTGAGTCAGCGCGCCGCACCATCGTCGTCTGCGACTCCAGTAAGTTTGGACGGCGCTCCCTCTCTCTGATTCTGCCCACTTCCGCCGTCCATGAAACCATTACCGACAACAATATTCCTAAGCACGACTTGCGGGCGCTCCGTAAAGCCGATGTGCAGGTCACGCTCGTTTGAGATGCCGCTCAGAAAAATTGGACAGACACAATGAACATCGATGACACACAGTACAGCCAGTCCAGCACCTGGAAGGAGATACTTTCTCAGGGCGACGTCTGGCAGTCCGTTATAGGCACGCTGCGCCACAGCTCCCTCCTCGAAAGCATTCTTCAGAGCAGTGCCCATAAGCGGGAATGGCTGTTCGTGGGTTGTGGCACTAGCTTCTATCTCGCGGAAGCTGCCGCCCTTTCTTGGACGCTCCTCACAGGTCAGCGTGCGCGCGCGATTCCCGGCTCTGAGGTACTTCTTTTCCCCAATCTCTTTCTCCCCGACGCCTCTCATATTCAAGCCGTGGTGATTTCTCGCTCCGGCCGTACCTCCGAGGCCGTCCGTGCCGCCAAGGTTCTCACGCAGAATTTGCAGATTCCCACTGTTGGAATTACCTGCGCATCTAACTCCGAACTAGAACGAGCCTGCGAATTCTGCATCGTTCTCGGAGTCGCCGATGAAAAAAGCACGGTAATGACACGTTCGTTCACCAGCATGCTCCTGGCGCTTCAGATCCTCGCGGCTCGCCGCGCAAACAATCGGACATTCCTCGAAGCACTGGTCACCTTGGCGGCGGCGTTTGTTCCGCGCATCCCGGTGCTCGCCCGCCAGGCGCAAGAATTTGTCGCGCGCCATGCGTTTGATGATTATGTTTTCCTTGGACAGGGACCCTTTCATGGCATCGCGCGCGAAGCTGCCCTGAAAGTGATGGAAATGTCGTGCTCTTATAGCCAATTCTTTCATGCGCTCGAGTTTCGCCACGGGCCCAAAGCTATCGTCAGTCCCGCCACCTGCCTGATATTTTTTCTAAGCGACACCGGCTACAAGGCAGAAGCGGAAGTTTTATCGGAGATGAAGGAATTGGGTGGTGTGATTGTAGCGATCTGCAATCGCTCAAATCCGCAAATTCGGGAAGCGGCGGATCTGGTCGTGGAACTCGATTGCGATGGGGAAGAATTGGCCTTCCTGGCTCCTTACATTGTCCCGTGCCAACTCCTGGGTCTCTTCACAGGATTGCGGAAAGGCTTGAATCCCGATCAGCCGAAGAATCTGACGCGCGTCGTGATGCTCGACTGACGACGGACCTGCCACCAGGAGCAGGCTAGGACGCCGGCACCACTTGTAACAGCAGATTGTCCGTAAAATCCACCTTCAGCTTCGCGGTAGGCCCGGTTACCGTCCCAAAATCCTTTTGATGAACGTAGTCCGTCACTCGATAAGTCTTTGCTCCTAATCCTCGCAACTCCACTTCTCCACTCCAATTCCCTGGCGTCTCCGGCGCTTTCTTTGTAGCCTTCGCTGCCGTTGGCGCATAAAACGCATAATACATCGCGCCATCTTTCTCGATCGCGTAGCCTTCCGGCACATCGAATCCGTAAACATACAGATTCAAGAATTGCCCCTTCGACAGCATTTTTTCGTTGTAGAGGCTAATCCATTCCTTCCAATGCTTCTCTTTCTCCGTCGTCAGGTACACATTCTTGAATTTCGGACCGTAGTCCGGCCAAGTGAATTTGGTTCCGAGCACGCCGCCCGTTCCCAACGTGGAAGCGAAATCGCTTCCAATATCTTGCTCATTATCGCTTGAGGCGCCGGTGATGCGAGTCAGTTCCACGTGGTCGCCGTATACCGCCGCGCGCGGTCCCAGCAACGCCTTATACATTTTGATGCGTCGCCGCACCTGCACCGAACCTACCGGATCCGCGGTTACCGCCTGGTCCATATAACGGAACCACGCCAGACTCGGGGGTGTGCCGCACGGGCAGCTCTGCGTCACGCTGTCCGGCTTCAGCGCCCTCGTCGTTTCAAAAATCGTTTTGTAAATCTCCCCCATCGCATACACAGAATCATACGGTGTCTTGTGATGGTGCTTGGGGTTGTAACACAGTGGCGGAGTGTAAATATTGTCGAGCTTGCTCCCGTCAAAGTCCCAATCTCGAATAAACCTTATGGTCAGTTGTTTGTAGTATTCCTGCACTTCCGGCAATGCCGGGCACAGCGTCGCCAGGTTCCTCGCCATGCGCGCGTGTTGTCCCTCCTTGTCGAGCACTAACCAATCCGGGTGCTCCTTCACCACCTGCGAAACCTCGAACGGATGCCCGTCGTACCCATGCTTGCCGTCCTCTGCCGCCAGCGGGAGCCACCAGATCTGCACCTTAATTCCCTGCTCGTGGAATCGCTTGACCATGTCTTGAATCGCCGTGCCGGCAAACGCGGGCGATCGGGGCTGCCAGTCTCCATAATTGTTGAACCATCCATCGTCCAGCGTGGCCCAGTGAATCCCCAATTCCTTCAACTTAGGAATCGTGTCGAGCATTTGCTTCGGCGTAACTGCGAATTCGTAGCCCCAACCGCACCACGCCACCGCATAATTCTCCGGATTGTTCGCAGGTTTACTCAGTCCCTCTTTGTCGATCGCGTCCGACCACATCTTCAGCGGTTCGTAGTAATCCCCGGAATACACCGCCAAAAAGGTCCTCGGCGTCGAGTACACTTCTCCCGGTTTCAACTTGGCGTTCGCAGGAATGCTCACTCCTGCCTCGACGCGTCCATCTTTGGTCGTTTGCACGGGAACGGAGAGCACCAGCGGCAAAGTCTCAATGTGCCCAATCGCTTCGCCCACGTCGCGCGACCAAAACGCTACAACAGGTATTCCCCCGCCCACGTGGCCAAGATCGTCCTTCACTGCAACTGGCGCCCCGAACGGATTCTCTTGCGAGAATTTTGCCGGCACCTCAAACGTCTCGTCCTTTCCCCAGTACAAACTTGATCCCTCGAATGTCCAGAGAGCGCGATCGCGGCCCGCAGGCGCATCCGACGCAAAGCTATGGCGTTGCAGAACCACCTGATCGACTGACTCTTCCTTTTGACCCGCGTTCCGCAGCTGCACCGAAAGCAGCGCCAAGTCGGGAAAGCCGTCATACACTTCCAGCTTCAGCGTCTCTTCCAAATCCGTTCCCGGCACTTTCCCACTCACTTCAATTTGTTTCCCCAGACTACCGAGCTTGCCTGTGGCCTCGCGAACCACCGCCTTCGCCGTATCGAGTTCTGCTCCTGGGTACTCTTTGTTGCCTAGCTTCACGATTTGCCCCGGGCGGAATCCCTTGTCGTCCAGCGTCGATCCATTTCCGTCTTTCAACAGCACCCCAGTCAGACTACCCGTCGGCATCAGCGTGAATTCGGCCGTCGATGTACGAACAATGATCCCGTCGGCCGAGCTCTTCACCTGCACCACTGACTCAGGATTTCCTTTAGGCGTGGTGCCCAGCTTTGACTCTTTGTTCCGGCAGCTAGCCAGAAGCAACATCGCCAGCCCAGTCGTAGCTAAGCCCGAGGTGACTAGCAATCTCCGGGATTTCCGATTTCTCAGCCCATAGCAGCTTGCGGCATTTCCTGGAAAGTCCATCATCGGGCGGCTCACTCTTTGCAGATTTTCCGAACAGGGCGAGTTTACACAATCGAAAGGAAAAGAAACAATAAGAAAATATTCGCAACTCTGGCCCTGCTCACCTTTGGTTGCTTCAATCGCACGCCTTCCCGAATCAATTCGCGATTTTCAGTCGGGCAAGCGCCAGCTTGGCGGTGCTTCGATAAACGAACGGTCCAGTTGACTCACCGACGGGCATCCCAGCAATCGCAACGTTCGTTCCAAGTCAGTTCGCAGAATTTCGATGGCGCGACTCACACCAGCTTCGCCCGCGGCGGCAAGTCCATAAGCGTACGCGCGACCCACCAGGCAGGCACGCGCTCCTAAACAAACTGCTTTCACAATGTCGCCGCCGCGCCGCACCCCGCCATCTAGTAGCACCTCCACCTGTCCGTTCACGGCCTTTACAATCTCTGGCAGAACCTTAAGCGTCGCCGAAACACAATCCAACTGCCTGCCTCCATGGTTCGATACGACCACCGCATTTGCGCCATGATCGATCGCTCGCCTCGCGTCGTCGCCGGTCAACACACTCTTCACGACAATCGGACCGCCCCACGCTTCGCGAATCCACCGAAAGTCTTCCCACGTCACCACGGACCGCGCCAGCGCTGCCCCGACGTCGGTCATCGGCATTGGTCCCGCTCCCGGTAGAATCACATTTGGCAGGCCTGGCACACCGCCATCCGAAATAAAACCAGCCAGCCACCGTGGATGCGTCAGAAATTGGCCCACATAAGGCAGCTTCGCCAGAGGATCTCGTCCGAGCAACTCTTTCATTCCGTTGCGTAAATCTCGCTCGCGCATTCCCGCCACTGCCGTATCGATCGTCACTACCAGTGCGGAATATCCTGCGGCACGTGCGCGTTGCAGCGCGGCTTCCGCTGCTTCCCGCCCACCTAGTAGATACAGTTGATACCAGACCGGACCCGCTGACACCTCCTTCACTTTTTCCAATGGATGCGCGGAGATCGTAGACAAAACGTAAGCCGTGCCCGCCGCTCCTGCCGCTCGTGCCGCTCCAATTTCACCGACGGGATGCATCAGCCGGCTGTAGCCAACCGGCGCCAGCAGCAACGGTAGCGACAGATCTAGCCCCAATACACGCGTATGCAAGTCACATTGCGGGAAAGAAACGGCATGGCGCGGTCGAAACGTCAATTCGCCGAACACTTGGGTGTTTGCGCGCAGAGTGATCTCGTCCTCTGCGCCTCCGTCGAGATAATCAAACACCACATTTGGCAAGCGTTGCCTCGCCAGATTGCGAACATCCTGAATGTTCACCGCTCGTGATATTTTAGAGCTACCCGATGGCTCGGCCATGGCGCCTCACAAGGAAACACCCCTTTTCCAGGGAATAAAATCATCCTGGCCCAGCAGTTCCGCTTTCGTCTTCATTTCCCCACTTGCAATCTGGATTACCCGATCCAAAATCTCCTCGCCCATCTGCTCGACGCTCTTCTCCCCCGAAATAATTTCGCCCGCATCAATATCAATAATGTCCGGCATGCGCGCGGCCAATTGCGAGTTCGTCGAAATCTTCACCACCGGCGCAATCGGATTGCCGGTCGGTGTCCCCAATCCGGTCGTGAACAACACCATGTTCGCGCCGGCCCCCACTTGCGCCGTAACGCACTCCACATCATTTCCTGGAGTGCACTGAAGATTTAATCCCGCTCTGCGCAGATACTCTGGGTAATCCAGCACATCCGTTACCGGTGAGGTTCCCCCTTTCTTTGCCGCACCTGCCGATTTCATCGCGTCTGTAAGCAAGCCGTCTCGAATGTTCCCTGGGGAAGGGTTCATATCAAACCCGGACCCGACCGCCAGCGCCCGCGTGGAATAGCTCTTCATGAGTTGCATGAATCGATCCGCCACTTCTGGCGTTACTCCACGATTCACTAGTTCCTGCTCCACTCCGCACAGTTCCGGGAACTCACTCAGGATGGTCTTACCACGCAACGCCACCAGCAAATCCGAAACATGACCAATTGCCGGATTCGCCGATATTCCCGAAAATCCGTCGGAACCGCCACACTTCAGACCTATTGAAAGTTCCTTCAACGCCGCTGGCGCGCGCCGGCACTCGTCAATTTCCATCAATCCCAAGAACGTCTGCCGAATTGCCCCCGACAGCATGGCGAATTCTTCACCGCTCTTTTGCTGCTCGAATACGTACAACGGTTTCGAAAAATTCGCATCCCGCTTCTTCAACTCATCGCGCAACACCGACGCCTGCGCATGCTGGCACCCGAGACTCAATACCGTCGCTCCGGCAACATTTGGATGGTGGATATATCCGGCAATTAGTCCGCAAAGGTTATTGGAATCTTCTCGCGTTCCTCCGCAACCCCCTTGGTGCAACAGAAACTTGATTCCATCAACGTTCCCGAAAACAGGCGACCCCTGTGCCCGTTTCTCCTTTGGTGTCCCGGCAGCATAATCGCGGATGCGCTCCACTTCGCCTGCCTTATACAGCCGCGCAAGCTCGGCCACCTGTTGCTGATACACCGGTGGCCGAGCAAATCCCAATTCCTGTTCAAACGCCAGTTTCAAAACGCCAATGTTCCGGTTTTCGCAAAACACCAATGGCACGACGAGCCAATAATTTCGCGTTCCAACTTGGCCGTCCGCCCTGCGGTATCCGGCGAAAGTTCGCTCCTTCCATCGGGAAACATCCGGTGGGGCCCAGACAAACTCTTCGGTTTTCTCGTGAAAAGGCTCGGCCTCGTGCCGTATATTCCTCGTCGTCAGAAGTTCCCCCGCAGCAATTTCCTGCGTGGCTTTCCCAACTTTCACACCATACATCTTCACCGTACCGCCCAGCGGTATGCTCTCCAACGCGAGCTTATGTTTTGCAGGAATGGCGTTGACCGTTACGACGCTCCATCCGTCGCACGACACTCGCGCTCCCGCGGGCAAATCCGCCAGCGCCACAAGCACATTGTCGGCCGGATGCAGCCGTATCACCTGTCCCCTTGCCACCGCCAACTCCTCCCGCGTTTCCCGCAATCCTCGCTCAGCGCTCGATCCGCGCTCCCGACCCTTTCATCAACCGCGTCACTTCCGCCAGCGTCGCCATCGACGTGTCGCCGGGAGTTGTCATCGCCAGTGCCCCATGCGCAGCCCCGCATTCCACCGCCCATTGCGTATCCTTGCCCGACAAAAATCCATAAATCAAGCCTGAGGCGAACGAATCGCCGCCTCCCACTCGATCCAGAATTTCCAGGTCCTTTCGCTCTGCCGCCTGATAAAACGCTCCATGGTCATAGCAAATCGCTCCCCAGTCGTTGCGTGTTGCCGTTTTGGCCTTTCTTAAGGTTGTGGCCACCACTTGAAATGGATATTCCATTACCACCGCTTCGATCATCTTCTTGAATCCATCCACTTCAAAACTCGTCAGGTCTTTGCTCACTCCCGGCACTTCAAATCCAAGGGCTGCTGAAAAATCCTCTTCGTTCCCGATCATCACGTCCACATACGGAGCGAGCTTGCGATTCACTTCCTGCGCACGCTTCTGTCCTCCGTTGGTCTTCCACAGCGATTCCCGGTAATTCAAATCGTAGGAAACCACGGCTCCGTGCTTCCTCGCTGCCTGCATCGCCTCGGCGGCTACCTCTGGCGTGCTGTTCGACAATGCGCAGAAGATACCGCCCGTATGAAACCACCGCGCTCCCAACTTCCCAAAAATCTCTTCCCAATCAACCTCGCCAGGCTTCAGCTGCGAAATCGCCGTATGTCCGCGATCCGAACAACCCAACGCCGCTCGCACTCCGAAGCCGCGCTCCGTAAAGTTCAGCCCATTTCGTACGGTGCGGCCAACGCCATCGTACGGCACCCACTTCACGAGCGATTGGTCCACGCCTCCCTGATAAATCAGATCCTGGATCAGCCGCCCCACTGGATTGTCCGCGAACACCGTCACCACCGCGGTCTCCATCCCAAAGCAGCGCTTCAATCCCCGTGCGACGTTATATTCGCCCCCTCCTTCGTAAACCTCGAAACTCCTGGTGGTCCAGATCCGCTTTTCCCCCGGATCCAGCCGCAACATTACTTCCCCGAGGCTGATCAAATCCCACTTGCACTTCTCTTTCGACCGAATCTTAAGGCTCATCCTTTCGCTCCCGACTTGCAGAACAACCCAATGCGAACAAACTCCAACCTGCTTCAGACAAACTGCACCGGCTCTAGCTTCGGCACAATCATCTGCATAACTCCCAGCGCAAGCAGATACGCCGCACCAGCGATCACAAACGGAATGAAATAACTCCCGGTTGCCTGCAGAATATGCCCAACAATGCTGGCAATAAACATTCCTCCAATTGCTCCGGCCGCGCCTCCAATTCCTACCACCGATGCAACCGCATGGCTCGGGAACATGTCCGACGCCGTCGTATACAAATTCGCGGAAAAACCCTGATGTGCCGCGGCGGCCAACCCAATCAATAGCGTCGCCGTCCACAATCCCTGCGCTCGATAGGCGTAGACAATCGGTACGACGCAGACCGCACACAGCAGCATCGCTAGTTTTCTTCCCATATTCACCGTATATCCGCGCTGGATGAACCGGGAAGACAGCCATCCTCCCACGACACTGCCCACGTCGGAAATGAGATAGATCACAACAATCGGCAGTCCAATCTGCATCAAATTCAGGCCATGCTGTTCCTGAAAAAATCCAGGCACCCAGAATAAATAGAACCACCAGATGGGATCGGTCAGGAATTTTCCCAGTAGAAAACCCCACGTTTGCCGGTATCCCAGCAGGCGTGTCCAAGGCACTCGCGCCATTGGCTTCTCACCGTCGCTCCGGATGTAGTTCAATTCTGCCGCCGTACATTGCGCATGTTCCTCTGGTTTCCGGTACACCGCCATCCAGATCAGGAACCACACAAAGCCCACGCCTCCGGTAATCAAAAACGCCCAACGCCACCCCAGATGAATCGTAATCCATGGCACCACCAAGGGCGTGATAATCGCACCCACGTTTGTTCCTGCGTTAAAAATCCCCGTCGCCAGCGCCCGCTCGTTTCTTGGAAACCACTCCGTAACTGTTTTGATGCTGGCCGGGAACGCGCCGGATTCGCCCACACCTAACGCGCCACGTGCAATTTCAAAGCTAAGCAGCGAACCGCACAGGGCGTGGGCCATCGACGCCACGCTCCAGAACACCATCGCCATTCCATATCCCAGCCGCGTTCCGACGCGATCGATGAAGTGGCCCGTGACTAGCATTCCCAAGGCATAGGCGCCTTGAAACACAAACACCAGGTTGCTGTAGTCGATCTCGTTCCAACCCAGATCGTGCTGCAACGTCACTTTTAGGACGCCCAGCACTTGCCGGTCTACATAATTTTTGCTGATTCCAAAAAACAAAACGGCACAGATAACCCACCGAAAGTTTCCCGGAAGCCACCGTGTGCGTGACTCTGCATGAGCCCCCGCGCTCGCAGCTGCAGATAGCCTCATCGCTTCCTGGTCGGTTCTGAACGGTGGTTCCACTATTGATTCACGCCGCTTGCCAAGAATCCTCCGTCCACCTCCAAAACCGCCCCAGTTACAAAACTCGCTGCCTCCGACGCCAGAAAAATTGCCGTGCCCACCAGTTCCTCTACCTTCCCAAACCGGCCCATCGGCGTGCGCATCAGCAACTCCCGTCCCCGCGCGGTTCCGTCGAGCAATTTCTCATTCAATGCCGTGCGAAATACCCCCGGCGCAATCGCATTCACGCACACTCCATATTTTGCCCATTCTACCGCCAGTGCACGCGTCAATCCTGCTATCCCGGATTTGCTCGTCGTGTATGCCGCCACTTCCTGCATCCCCACAAACGAAGTCAGCGAACCAATGTGGATGATTCGTCCATACTTTTGTTCGATCATGTGCCGGCCGAAAATCTGGCTCGAGCGATACGCCCCCGTCAAATTCGTATCGATAATATCGTTCCACTCCCGCTCATCCACGTCCACAAAGGGCGTGCGTTTCGTGCGTCCAGCCGCGTAAACCAGAATGTCGACTTTGCCTAACTCTTTGATGCTCGTGCCCAGTAATCTCTCCAGCGAGCCCCGGTCTTGCACATCAGAGGTGATCCTTAATGATCGCCGACCGATTGCCTCGATTTCTTTCGCAGTCGCATCCACGAGGTCCGCCCGTCTACCAGTACACACCACATCGGCGCCTGCTTCGGCAAGCCCTCGCCCAATCGCCTGGCCGATTCCAGACGTTCCGCCAACCACGACTGCCACTCTTCCTGCGAGATCAAAACCCTTGTACGTCATCGCTCCTCACTTGGCCTGTTTTCGCATTGCAAACCGGTACACTGGAGCATAACTCACAACAATCTCCCAACACCGATGAATTGACACTTGACTCGGCCTCCGTCAGCATAGCCAACTAGTGGAACCGTCTGACCCCGCTCTATCAAACATTTCCGACTTGCTTCTGGTCAACCCCGCCGCGGGCGGCGGTCGCGCGAAGGATGCGCTTCCCGGAATCAGGGAGTTTGCGCAACAACAGGATTGGAACCTTGAGGTCTGCGTTACAGAGAATCCGCAGGATCTGGTAGATCATGCCCGCTGCGCTGCACAAACGGGTCGAAAACGCATCTTCGTTCTTGGTGGAGACGGCACGTTTCAATTAGTGATCAATGCCGTGTCTGGCTTTCCCGATGTCGTTCTCGGCATTATCCCCGCTGGCGGTGGAAATGACTTAGCGGCCGCCTTAGGTTTACCGCAGGACCCCGTGCAGGCTGCGGGGCAACTTCTGAAAAGCGAGGTCTTGCCGCTGGATGCCGCCAAGGTTCGCTTCGCCGATGGCTCCGATCGGCTCTTCGTGGGCGGCGGTGGGGTCGGGCTCGACGCCGAAGCCTCGCGTTACGCCAGTGGCCCATTTCGCAACTTACGCGGGCGCACGCGTTATATTCTCGCAGCCATCCGGGCCCTCTTTGGCTTTCATGCATTTCGCGTGCGCGTCACAACTTGTTCTAGCCAATTCGAAGACATACACGCGACCGTGCTGCTCACGGCCGTCCTGAACACCCCGAGTTATGGTGCGGGCCTCTATCTCGCTCCAAACGCACAAACCGACGACGGCAAGTTAGATTTGGTAGTGCTTGATCGGTTGAGCCTGATGGAAATTCTTGTACTGCTTCCCACCCTCGCATCGCGCGGGGAACTGCGGACCAATCGAGTGCACCGCTTCACTGCTACAAACGTGAGAATCGAAACGGAATCTCCTCGATGGTTTCAGGCCGATGGTGAGCTCTTAGGAATGACTCCTGTGGAAGTTTCGGCCGTTCCCTCGGCCATCCGCATCTTACGCCCAAGAAGAACGGAGACTAGTGGTTGTCGCTAAGTGGCGACCTGGCATCCTGTATCTGGGCTTGTGCGTGTTTCTTCTTGGAATGACGCCGCATGTACGCCCCCAGGTCCGGGGTGAACTCCTTCAGCTGATTCCACCCGATGTTGTAGCCCTGGTTGATGGCCCAGCCGGATAACACTCCGGATAGCTGTCGATCCTGTTTTGGGTAATACGTATAGGCGGAAATCGAAGCTTGCCCCAATTGTCCAAACACCGATGGGATATTGAACGTGCTGTTCCCGGAATCCGTTCGGCAAATTACGACTCGCGACGCCGCGTATGCAATTCTCGACCATGCTTTGCCACGGCCCTTCCGAAAGTAGCGGGGATCATCGTGTAGCACGCTTGGCAATACTCCATAGATCAGGAAGCTTCCCGTGAACTGGTCCCCTTCTTGTGCCGCAACTCGCTCTCCGAAGGCGCCCCAGCCTTGTCCATAGTGTGGTATGGCATTCGCAGCCTGCGAAATACTAGCCTGAATGATATTGCCGAAGTGCGCGCTCATGTCCCAAAACTGGTGCCAGGCTATGTTGTATTTTTGTTTGCTCGTTAATGGACCCTGGTTCTCCGGCTGGTCGTTATAGGTCATGAAGTTCGGAATGATCCAGAAAATCCGCTTGGGCACCTCGTCATTTGCCTCTTTGTCCTGTGGGTCGGCAGCCTGCGCGTTCGTCTTGCCGTTATCGGTCTGAACTTTTGGCTGCGGGCTGTCTGGCTTCTCTTGACCCCACGAACACACCACGACCAACGCCAGCATCAGCAGTAGCAATCGCCCCGTCCATTGGAAAAAACGCAAAATCATTCCGTTCTTCTCACTTCCATTCCACAACTTATAGATGTGCCGTATAAGCAGGACCGCTCGTAGGCTTATTTCAGTGTACCGAATGCCTCTCAGAACCCCAAATTTCCACCCGCTCTCTGGCGAGAGAGTTAACTCTTCTTACGGTCAACCTTCAGGTTCAAGATGATCTCTTTGCGGCTGTCCAGCGTCGAAACCGTCCGCGAGGTTGACTTTAGTCCACCCAACTCCGCGAACACCTCATAATCCACATTGGGATCCAGTCCGGTGAACCGGTAACTCCCTTCCTCGTCGCTGAAGTGACTGATCACCGTATTGGTCCGCAAATTCTTCAGAAACACCACGGCGTTCTGCAGCGGCTTCTCGTCTTTATCGCTTACCGTCCCTTTCACCGTCCGAAGTTGTAGGTCTTTCTTGGACCCTTGCCCAACCGCCAGTCCATTCAAGACAAAAAAGAAAATCGCCAGCCACGCAAACCTTGCGCCTCGTTTCATGACTTTTGGCCCCGTGGCTCGAGTTTGATCGACAGCCGTTGCTGCACATCCACTTTGCTGTCGACGCTGCGGGTCTGATCCTCGTATTTCTTTATGTGCGTTACCACTTCGTAGTCGTAGCCGGGCACCACGCGCACCGCAAACTCGCCTCGCGAGTTCGTGTACGTCTCGTACAAGAACTTCTTCGCGCCACTCCGTCGGATGCGCACCTGCACGCCGGGGAACGAAAGGGCTCTCTCGTTGAACACTGTTCCAATAATCAGAAAGCTCGGAACTTCCTTTCTTTTCGCTTTACTTGAGGAGCTTCCGGTATCCGTCGCAGGTTGCGCTGCGGGTGCAGCCGACGGCGGCGGAGATTGCTGGGTCGGCTGTTGGGCCGCGCCGAATCCGGGTGAACACAACAGTGCGGCCAACAGCATGGAGCTCAATAAGGTCATGCGGTATTGTGTTGAAGAATTCCCCAACAGTCTGATGGTTCCCACCCTGCTTGGGGATGCCCTGCTCCGGCCTATTCGTCCTCTTCCTCGTCTTCTTCCTCGTCCTCGTCTAGCAGGTCACCGTCTTCGTCGAAGTCTTCCTCGTCCTCTTCCTCAACCTCAAGGTCTTCCTCGTCCTCGTCTTCAAGTTCATCGGAAATCGGGTTCAGTGCCACCGGATGTGTCTGCGACACCTCCAGCTCCGTCTCGCATTCTGGACAGCTGAGGATCTCTCCTTCCTCAACCTCGTCTTCGTCCACGTCTATCTCTGCGGAACATTCTGGGCAACGAAGCACGTCCATCCTCCGATTCAACTTTGCCTGGGTGCGGACTTCATCTCCGCGGGACTCACCATCGGCGTATTATATACCTCGGCGTGGAAAGTCAACCCCAACCCTCCCCGCCGGTATCCAGTTTAACCCAACAACTTGGGGGAAAGAAAAGACCGAATGGCACGCGAATATCCAGATCGGCCAGTGGTAGGAATCGGCGGCGTGGTCATTGACGACGGGCGCGCCTTGCTCATTCGCCGTGGCGCCGAGCCCTTGCGTGGCCACTGGTCCATCCCGGGGGGCACTTTGGAGATAGGAGAATCGCTTCAAGCCGGCGTCGCCCGCGAACTTCTGGAGGAAACGGGCTTGGAAGTCCGTGTCTTGGACGTGATCGAGGTATTTGACCGCATCTTCCCGGCCGAGGACTCTGCCTCGGGCAGCGCTCCCCGCGGTCCACGATTTCACTACGTCATTGTCGATTATCTCTGCGAACGCATTTCCGGCGAAGCACGCGCTGGGAGCGACGTCACCGATGTCGTCTTCGCCCGGGAAGACGAACTGCCTGACTTTCATTTGACCGAGACCGCAACTCGCGTCCTTCGCAAAGCTTTCGTCATGGACCGCGAGCGACTCAAACCACAGCCTTCCTAAGGCGCGACCCCCGCTCTATCTCTTCTGGATCTCAATATTCCCATTCGAATTCGTCAGCGACAGCGTGCACCCGCCATTCCCAATCCGGCCATTCAACGCGTCTCCACCCAGGTTTCCAGTAGACGTTACTGGCAGATCGCTGGAAATGTGCCCAAACGATGTCCGTGCATTCAGGTCGTAATTCGAGTCCCCGGGCAAACGCACCTGTATCGACGAAAACGAGGTCTTCAGAGTGACCGTCTTACATCCCGACGAAGAGTGAACCGTCGAAACCGTCACGGCCCCATTCTGATTGTCCACGCTGACCGATCCTCCCACATCCTCCAGGGTCACTGCGCCAAAGCTGGTCTTCGCCGACGCATCCCCTTTCACGCCATTGACACTCACGGAACCGTTCGAATTCTCGATGGTCACATTTCCATTCACGCGATGAACCTCCACTGACCCAAAGCTCGTTTTCGCGTAGGTGTCTCCGCCAACGTCATTCAACGTGATTCGCCCGTTTCCCGTGGTTGCTCTTACGCCCTTCGGTAGACCCGACGCATCAATGGACCCGAACGATGTGTTAATTCGCGCTTTGCCCTTAATCTCTTTCACGCTGACGCCGCCATTGGAATCGTCTACTTCCACTCCTCCGGCAATCTGTTCCAGCGACACGTCTCCAAACGTCGTTTTCACGTACACGTCGCTCCCAATCTGCCGTCCACTCACCTTCCCATTCGAAGATGTGCATCGCACATTGCCCGAGATGTTGCCAAGGCTGATCTCACCGAAGCTGGTATTCAGTTGGGCTCCGCCGCTCACGGTATCGGCGTCAATAGATCCATTGCTATTGTTCACGGCCAAGTCCCCATGAACATTGTGCGCGGACACGCGACCGAAGGAGTTACTCACCGTCGATCCGCCAGTGTCCGTCAACTCTACCTGCCCGTTGCCTCCCGAAATCGTCACCGTCCCGGAAATATTATTCACTTTAATCGCCGCAAAACGGTCCTTCACGTCCAAGGTTCCTTTTACCGATGAGACCGTCACCGCTCCATTATTGTCCGTCACCGCGACGTTTCCGTTGGCGCCGTTTGCCTGTACCTCTCCGAACGAATTGGTCAGCTTTGTCGCTCCGCCGTCACGAAACTGCAATTGTCCGTGGCCGTTCTCAATGTCTGCCCATCCTTGCACCCCTTGCACGTCCACATTTCCGAAGTTGTTTTTCATCCACAGTTTTGCATCTACCGGTACGGTAACGTCGTAATCCACCGAATACGACGGCCCACCGATTCGCACAAAGAACTTCGAATCGTCACTCGGATATACGGTCTGTATTTTGATCCCCTGAGAATCTTGTGCCACATCGATACGCACTTCGCCGGCGTAGCGGTCGGCTTCGGCCTGCGAGTGTGCTTGCACGCGGATCGTCGCAGTAATCTTCACCTCGCGTCCGCCTTCTCCGTGAATCCTCACATCTCCATATTTGTTTGTCAGGCTCACGGTCTGGTTCGCTTCCAGGGTCAACGTCTTTTGAAACTGTTTCGTCGACGTACTCTGACCAAAAGTCCTGCCTGCTGCGGGCAAAGCGGAAAGGCAACCAACCATCATAAGGATTCCGAGTTTTTTCTTACCAAATGACCTGGTAACTGCGTTCATCTCTTCGTCTCCAACACCTCTTGCAACGTTTCCTGCTTCTCCTGGTACATGGCCAGTAGCTCGTACCTTAAGTGCGCATTCGAAGGGTTCCTTCCCGCTTCCATGCGCAGCTCGTCAATCGCGCTGTCCAACACCATCAGCTTTTCCTTATAGCTGGCCATCAACGGCGTCGCCGGCGAATTCAGTTCGGGCTGTGCTTCCGCCGCCAGCTTATCGATGGCCTTCATGTAATCGCGCTCCGTTCGCTCCACCTCGGCCAACGCCGAATTTTTCAGCAGCCGGTCGGAACCCGGGCCCCCCTGATCCGTCCTCCCGTACCGCATTACATAAACGCCCGACAGCGTAACCAACAGCACCAGGGCACTCGCCAGCGCCGTGCGCCATCCTAGCGAAATATCGCTCCACGACCTCAGTTTTTCCCAAAATCCGACCGCGCTCCGTTCCTTTTCCTGCTGCCTTAGCGAACTTTCAATCTTTGCCCATAGCGCCGCATCCTCGCGATAATCGCGCAGCTCCGCAGCCGCCGCACTCAACGACTTCCATGCCCGAATCTCTTCCGCGCAAATCGCGCAGCTCGCCGCATGTGTTTCCAACGCCGCCCATTCCGCCGCGGTTCCATCCAGAAACACCCGTTCCCGATCCTCGCAACTAATAGTCATCGCCCACCTGCTTCCGCACTCCGCGGTGGTTCCAACATCACCCGCAGATTCTTCTTTGCCTGAAATAGCGTGTTTTTCGAGGCTGTCTCGCTAATTTCCAGCATAGTCGCGATTTCCGCGTGCCGAAATCCTTCCACTTCATACATTAGGAAAACGTCGCGCTGATGTTGCGTCAACGACTGCAGTGCTCGTTCTAGCGCCATACGTAAGGAAGGGTGCGCTCCCGGCGCGCGCGGCTCGGGCCTGGGCACTGCCTCATTCTCTTCTTGTTGCGAATGCTCTTTCCGCCGCACCCGCCGGCGCCGCAAGTCATAACAGGTATTCACCAGGATGCGAAACGTCCAGGTAACGAACGCGGATTGCCCTCGGAAGCTCTTGATTCCCCGCTGGATTTTCAGAAACGTGTCTTGGACGGCGTCTTCCGCGTCCGTCTGCGACCCTAACAAGTTCCGCGCCAGATTCTTCATCCGTGCGCCCTGCAGGCGATACAGGCGCTCGTAGGCGTTCAGGTCCCCGGCCATACACCCCGCGGCCAGCGCTGCGTCTTCTCGAAGGGCACCATTTTCACGGTTTTGTCCGGCTGCGATTCCCGATGGTTCCACTCGCCGCTCTCCCTGGCCTTCCGCAGCTGAGATTGTATCTTCCCACTGCAGCGCAAGTCCCGCAGTCCCCATCACATTCTCCTGTGGTATAGACGACCGCGCACGGCGAAACGTCAGGGTCCGGCAAAACCGCTAACGTCTCCGTAAGTTATTGGAACCTAACTAGTTGGCTATATGGAGGAGATCCTTAGCTGGCTTGTTCTTGCGGCAGCGCCCCTCGAGTCCGCTCCCTCTGCTCAAACGCCACGATAGCATTTCGCAAATCCGCAGGCGTGAAATCTGGCCATCGCTTCTGCAAGAACACAAACTCAGCAAACGCGCACTCCCACAACAGAAAATCCGAGAGTCGCTGCTCTCCTCCCGTGCGGATCAGTAAGTCCACTTCCGTCGACCCGCCCCGTTGCACTTCCGCAAGAATATCCCCAAACGTTTCGCTCGAAAGTGTCGTGGCTTTGTAAAATTTGCTGGCGGCTTGAAACAGCGAATAGCGGGCAGAATAATCCACCGCCAACCGGAGATGCAGCCGTTTGCCATTGGAGGTGAGCGCTTCGGATTCTGCAATCTGGTCGCGCAGAACGGGGTCAAGCCGGTCCCTTCGCCCTAGAATGCTCAGGCGTATTCCTTCGTCCAGGCACTGCTGGGTCTCCGTTTTCAAATATTCCCCAAGAATCTTCAGAATTGCAGATACCTCCGATGCCGGACGCCTCCAATTCGCCGAGGAAAGTGCAAATAGCGTCAGCGTGTGAATGCCCAAATGGGGCGCGCAACGAATCGCGCTCCGCGCCGCTTCCGCACCCGCTTTGTGGCCCGCGGACCGTGGCAGTCCCCGAAACGTCGCCCACCGGCCGTTCCCGTCACAGATAATCGCCACGTGCAACCGGCTCCGGTTGGTCGCACGAGCTTCCGAAAGATCCTGCAAAACGATCGATTTCATAAGCATGCTCATTTCCCCGCCGCCAAACTGTCACAATGTACTTTGTCTTACAAAGTACAAGGGCAAAAAAAATCTACCGCTCGCGCGTGGCCCGAATCAACGCCTCCATATGATCCAGGTACCGCTCCAGCGCTCGCCGTCCCGCCGCCGTCAGCCGGTACTCCGTCTTGGGCAGCCGCCCGTCAAATGATTTCGTGCATACGATGTAGTCTGCTTCCTCCAATTTCCGCGCATGCACGCTCAGGTTCCCGTCTGTAGTCTTCAGCAGCGCTTTCAACTCGTTGAAGGTCAGCGACCGGTTCACCGCTAAAGCGCTCACAATTCCCAGACGGATCCGCTCATGGATTAACCGGTCCAGATTCGATGAAACAGGCTGCGCCGCACTGGACCGGACCGCTGTCGGCCCTTCTTCCCGCGTCGCTCGCTCTTGCCGGGCTGTCGATGACTTAGCCATTACTCCCTTTCGCCGGAGAGGCTCTTAGCCTCCATAACGTAATGCGATCCACATTCCAAAACCAATCTGCACCAACCCAAATCCTGCCGCCATAAATAGATTCCCCCACGACGCCGGAGCAAACAGGGCCATCGCACCAAGGGCCATCAGACACAATCCCATGATCGGCACCGCCCGCACCGAAAATGCTCCGCCGGTTACGATTGCCGTCCCGTACAACAGCAACCATACCCCCGGCAAGGCAGATACGGCTCCTAGCTGAAAAAGCGCCAGTGTTAATAACCCACCCACAACAATGGGTGGCGCGAAACTGAGAAAGAATTTGCGCCCCGGCCCTCTGAACAGCGAGGCATTGGCGCGTCGCGCTTTTGTTGCCGCCGCGGGCGCCGCGATTGCCACCGCGATGAAGGCTTCCGCTAGCCAAATGAACGCCGATCCCGTGGGAGTCGCCTGACGTGCAGCTAGCACAGCAGCCGCCAGCGCCGTGAGCCCCATGGTGACACCACCCCAACCCGGTACCGCCGTGAATTCTGCCGCGGACTCCATGGTCTCGCGGATATAACGAAGGTGGTCTGCCGCGCGGGCATCAATGGGGATGGGTTCGCGACGAAGGGCGCGATTGGAACCGGACACAGGCATGCCAGGAAGATACGGGAAGAAGTAAATTATGTCAAGTACTTTATATCATAAAGTCACCTACGCCACCCTCCGGTACCGCCCCCGCAGCCCGTTCCACCGGATAATGAATACGTCCAGGAACATCTGCACACTATCCCGCAACATGCTTACCTTTGTTGCCGGGGAGTGCGCCCATCGCACCGGCACTTCCTTCACCGCAAGCCCGTGATGCCGGGCCAGATACAGCAACTCTGGATCAAACCCAAATCGCTCGATCGTTTGTTGCTCAAAAATGATCCGGCACCGTTCCCGCCGGAATGCCTTGAAACCGCATTGCGTATCGACAAACGGCAACCACAAAATCAACCGCACAATCTTGTTGAAAACAATCCCCGCGAATTCCCGGAAAGGCGACTCGTGCACCTCAATCAAGCTTCGGTCCACGGCGCGGCTCCCGATTGCCACATCGAATGACGGCAGCGCCGCGAACAGTTTCTCACCTTCCTCGATCGGCGACGACAGGTCTGCATCCGTAAACAACACGATTTCGCCCCGTGCTTCCAGAAAGCCATGCCTCACACTAAAGCCCTTCCCGCGATTCCTTCCATTGGATAGCACGCGTATTTGCGGAATACGGTCGCGCCACGATTCTGCAACCGCTGCCGTTCGATCAGTGGACCCGTCATCCACCACCAATACCTCAGAGTTCGGCCGCTTTTCTCGCACATATTGCTCAATCTTTTCCAGCGACGCGGGCAAACGTAATTCTTCATTGAAAGAGGGAATCACAATGGAAAGTTCCGGTTCGGCGCTCATTAGAGCCCCCATGCCTTCCAACCGTGTCGTCCGATCAGCGGTACGAATCGGCACCCTTCGCGATGCTCCGTCGTGTAGGTAGCCCCGTGACGCCTCACCAGAAACAGTTGCTGCCGGTCTTCCTGCCCGATAGGTGCGATCAACCGCCCAGTCTCCTCGTTTAATTGCTCCAGCAGCGGCTGCGGAAGTTCCGGCGCCGCCGCGGCCAGCAGAATGGCATCATACGGTGCGAATTCCTTTAATCCCATCGATCCGTCCCCACAATGGACATGCACGTTGCCGTAGCTCAAACGCGCCAGCCGCTCCGCTGCGGATCGCGCCAACTCCGGACGCACCTCGACGCTGTACACTTCTCGCGACAACCGCGCCAGCACTGCCGCCTGGTATCCACAACCGGTCCCAATCTCCAGTACCCTCTCGGTGCCTCGCAAATCCAGCGCTTCGGTCATCGCCGCAACGATGTATGGCTGCGAAATGGTCTGACCTCCCCCAATTCCCAGCGGCTCATCCGAATACGCCAAATTCCTCGACGGCTCGGGCACAAATTCATGGCGCGGAACCTGCGCCATCGCTTCTAATACCGCCAAGTTCTTTATGCCACGCTTCCGCAGTTGCGTCTCCAGCATCTCCGTTCGCACTGCTGAATAAGGATCTTCGGTTACACTCATTTCCGACGAGCCACTCTCCTTGCTCTCCAGTATCTGCTCCTACTGCTCCTCCGAACAGTCACCGACTTAGCAAGACTGTACCCCAGAGCAGGCGCGCCGCAAAACACCACTTCCTAAACTTATTTCAACGGGCACGCGCGCGCTCCCCGTTCTTGGCTCCTTGAGGCTTGGAGGTTTTTATGAAAGCGGCATTAGCTCTTGTCATCATTTACGTCGGGATGTTCTTCGTCGCTATTCAAGGCGGCTCTCCCGGTTCCGTCCAAGCCGCTGCGCAATCGCCCACCGACAAACAAACTTCCGCCAAGGCCACCACCAGCATCGATCCCGTAAAAGATTCGGATATCCGCGCCCTTCTCGAACTCGTCGGCGCCCGGGACCAGGTCCAGGATTCCGTTCGTCAAACTGCTGAGCAATATCGAGAAAAACTTTTAGCCACCGTGCCCAACAATGAGAAAGGCCAGGCTTTTGTCAACGCCACCATCAACGAGTACGAAAAGCGCTACGACGTCGATCGCGTCACCGAGCAGCTCATCGCTCTCTACGATAAGCACTACACCGATGAGGAGATCAAGGGTCTTCTGCAGTTCTATGGTTCTCCTCTAGGCCAGAAGGTCGCCTCCGAAAGTCCCAAGATCTTCCGCGAGATTCAGGAAACCACTCGCGCTGCAGCCGCCAAAGCCGTCCGTGACGCCCTTGAACAGGTCAAGCAGGAAAATCCTGGCGTCGGTCAAAATGCCCACGTCACCATGGGCCAGCGCCGCCCACTCCAGCAACAACCTCGCGCGCAACAACAAGATCCCACCCAGCAATCCGCCCAGCAACAGGATCCTCAATAATCCTCTGCTGGAATTGAAAATTGGTCTTGGTGCTATTGGAAGCGCTTCTTGAACTTGATGTCCACGCCGAAAGTCCCGTTTTGGTCGCGTAGCGCCACCACGGAAATGGATCGCGTCACGATGTACTCCACCTGAATGACCTGTTGCTGGGTCGAGCTCACGTTAGACACGTAGGTAACGGTCAGATTCTGGTTCACCTGTTGTTCTACGGTCACGCGCGCCGCAGCGTTTTGTCCCGAGCCCGTGGTTCCCAAACTCGTCAATCCCGGATCCACGCGGAATCGCGTAATCCCGAAAAGCCTCTCCACGCGCCCGCCCACCTGGCTTGAGATGGCCTCGGAAAGGAGCGCCGATGCGCCGGCTGAACCCGGTTGCCCTACGCCACCCGTGCGTTGCGCTACTTCCGTGCTGGTTTGTCCCATCGCCAGTAGTGTCAGAATATCGGTCGCCGGCAGGGGCGGATCCGATCGGTAAGAAAGGCTCATCTTGCTGGCCTGCCCGCTAAAATTCAGTGTGATTTCGTACTGCTGGATCGTCGTCGTCGCTTCCACGTTAATCACTGGGTCTAAACGGAAGGGGTTTGCAAAATTCAAGTCACCCCGCGTTACCCGGTATCTGCTATCGTGGAAGTACAGCTCGCCCGAAACCACGTGAATATGTCCCAACAAGATGGGGTGCTCGGCTGTTCCGCGGACTCGCAGGTTGGCGTCAGCTTCCAGGTGTGCTCCAGGCCATTCCATTCGAGAATCCGGCGTCGAGCTCGCCTCCACATCGAACTGCAGGTTTCGCAAGAAGCTTGATCCGCTCGGCCCTCCCGGACCAGTGCTGGACACCAGTATTCCGGCGGACTCCAACCCTTCGTTCAACGTCACCCGCTGGATCAGCACCTTCCCGGTCACCAATCCTCCGTCCATCGTCCCCGTTAACCGCAGCGACCCGCCTAGCAGCCAACTCATTCCTTCGGGGTAACGAATACGCAGTCGATCCGTCCGAGCCGAAATGTCGTATCGCAGCGGTTTATCCGAATAATTGACACTTCCCGTCAGAATGATCCTTCCGCCCCCTGCTTCTCCGGAAACATTCTCGAAGAACAATCGGTTCGCATCAAAGACCAAATCACCATGGAGATTGCTCAACCCTGTCGGGAAGTCTGACGACCGCGCGGAAACGTTGTCCAATTTCACTCGCCCCGTGATGCGTGGCCTGTCCAATGTTCCTTCGAACGACGCGTTCATATCCGCATGGCCTGTCGTGTTCACATCCGGGATATAGCCATTTAGCAGTCGCAGGTCCACCGAACCATTCAATTTCAGCGAAACCGCGCGCCTCCCCGTGAACTGGACGGAACCCTTCAATTCCGCGTTTGTATCTGTCCCCTTTAGTGCCGCACTTTGAATCTGCAGACTGTCCCGCGACGAAGTCAGATGAATCGGCCCTGAATTCTCCAGTTGTACGCCACCGTACGTGAGAAGCAGTTTCGTGAAGTTTCCATCGACAACCACTCCCTCCGGATGCTGTAACTCTCCTTTCAGGCTGATGTCCCCGTCCGCAGTCCCATGCCCGTTGAACTTTTCTAAGTGCAATGCCGAGATCAAATAAGGATCGAGGTTGATGTTCTTGATGGACACTTTTCCATCAACCGGATATGGCTCGGTTAGTCCCAACGTGATCTGCCCACCGATGGCGCCCTCACTCATCGCTGAACCTAATTTCAGCTCCGCGGCCTTACCGTCGGCTTTCAGCTCGCCTTCGAAACTGCCGATCACTTCCGTGCCAAACTGGAAGTCCACCACTCGAAAACTTCCATTCGCTTGTGGCTGCCGTATCGGACCGCTCGATTTCAGCCGAAATGAAATCTGCCCACCCACGGGAAGCCCGTTCGTTTTAACCCTTTGGAAATTCGCCAACGGCAGCGACGCTCCTACCAAATCCGTTGTCAGCGCGCCATCCGCAAATTGATACGCCACGTTTCCCGTGACGATTCCCGCGCCACCCGTCTTCTCTGTGCCGGGCGCAAAAAACCGCAATTCCGCATTGCTCAGTCGCACTTCGTCTGGCGACACCGTCAACTGCCCGCGCAGCCGGTTGAACGGAACCGTATACGCCTCGGCGTTCGCCACGTCCAGCAAGCCGGTCAACATTGGCTCAGCTCGTGTCCCACGCCCGTGAAACTGCCCGGTTATCTCACCTGTTATCGGATAATTCTCGCCTGTCAACCCCAACAATGCTTCCATTGGTACTTTTTCCAAATTCAGCTCGCTAGACCATTCGTTTTCTGGACGGAATTCCCAATCCGTCAGCATCAATTGCCCATCGATGTCCACCGCCATCGCGCCGCGCGATACGTGCCCTTGGGTAATGATCAAATGGTCCGGCGCGTAGCTCAAATCCCCGTCAATCGTGTCCAAGCGCGTGTTCGCGTACCGCATGCGCTCCCCGTGAAAATGCCCCTGGAATTGTGGTCCGTCGGAAGGGCCCGTTATCTTCCCATTCCATTGCAATGCCCCGCCAATGCGAACCTCCGCCTCTTTCGTTCCAGGTTTGTCTCCCGCAATGGCATGGATGAAATCGTTCCAATCCAGCAGTGACCCAATGGCCAGGTGAGCTTCCAATGCGGTATCTTTCGGATCCAATACCCCGTTGAAGGTACCGCGCGACGTCGGCGTCTCAAAGAAGCCTTGTGAGATTTCCAGCTTACTCGTCCGGTCGTGATAGTGCAGTTTCCAGTCTCCCGTCACCGGCATGTGCCCTTCGTACACTTCCTCCGGCGGTGTCCAATGCATCGTGCCTGCCACATCGAAATCCTCGAAACTTCCTCGCCACGTCTCCACCGTGTCCCCGGAAACCACCGAGTCCCAATGCAATTGATCAACCGGGAATCCTGCGTGATCGATGGCCGGCGTAATTGCGGATAACCGCACATTCTGTATTTTCGTATCTGCGCGGAACAGCAATCCGTCGTACCGCATCGTGATTCGCCCTTTTACGCTTCCTCCCAATGCGTATGCCGCAAAATCGGGCAACACCACCTGCTTCGGCTCCAGCGTATAGCTCGACCGAGCGCTCAAATTGGCGGAATGGAAATCGCTAAAGCCCAGAGTCACGTTATCCCCGGCGAAGCTACCCGACCCCCCAAACGCCCCATTTGCTACAGTCCCTTGCCCTCTCAGGTCGATTCTTCCCAGTGGCACTTCCGGCGTTCGGAATGTCTCCCGGATATCCAGCAGGTCGAGCCATGCCCGGTATTTATAGTCCCACACCGGATTCACGAGATCTTTCGCGTGGGCTTGCAAGTCCACGTGCGACCGCCCGACGTCCACCACCGCCTGATCCACAGTGATTCCTTCGTCGTGCGAGATCGTAAATTTCGCGGTCACGTTCGCCGGCACCGGAACGTCTCGTCGTCTGGCCAGTTCGATCGCTTGCCAGTCCAGCGCGCCCAGGTACATCGGCTTATCCGCCGTTCCACTCAGATCCAACGTAAATTGCAGCTCCCCGCCCTCCATTTCCACCAGCGATTTGACGTTGTTATAAAGGATCCAGCCGTCCTTGATCTGGATGTGGTGTATGCGCAGGTCCAGGAGTCTTTGCAGCGCCGGCTCCTTCGATTTGCTCCCCGGCAATGTTGGCAAATTATTCTTGCCATCCCTTTCAACCCGCACATGCACATGTGGCTGCTCCAGAATCAGGTCGTTCAGCCCCACGCGCCTTCCCCAGAACGAATCGATACGCAGCCCGACGCGCGCCTGTTCGGCGCTAAACAACGGCTCCGTATCTTGGGGTTCCGTGCCGTGCACCACTAATCCGTTGATGGTCACGTCCAACGAAAACCATCCCACTCGGACGGTTCGGATTTCCACGCGTGTACCAGTCATCGCCTGTGCTCGGTGAATCAACACGCGCCGCAGCAGTGGATTGGCCAACCCGCTTCCCACCGCAATAATTGCCAACGCAATCAGCAGCACTGTCCAGGTGCCCAGCACCCACAACAAGTGTTCCAGCCACAGAATTCTTCGCCAGCGCGACTCTTTGCTCATTTCCCGTTCTCGTCCAGCAAATTCTCTACCTTCAGCCGCCCCCGGCTCTCTTTCAGCCAGCGGTCCGCTTGCTCGTTGATAGCCCTCTGCACCAACGCCTCTTGTATAAAAGGCCGCGCCGCGTCCAGCGTTGGCGGTGCTTGCCCGCGGGACTCTGCTCGTGGCACCACCCTTGTCTTGTAAAACTCCTCGACATCCTGTTCTTCCACGTGCGTCGACGCCCGGAACCGCGAATCCAGATAATTACTCAAGTACAGCTGCGATCGCAGCATCCGCAAAAGCTCTTCGTCGCTCAGTCCAGCCTGTTTTTGTCTCTCCTCAAATGCTTCTGGCGAGGAGAACGACCGTTTCAATCTCTCCAGGCTCCTCTGCACCTCTGCATCCGACGGCTGAGGAAACAAGGACGCCTTCGCTTCATTTCGCACGATCCATTGGTCAATTAGCCGATCCAGAATTTGCGCATCGCTTTCCGGCTTTTCGTCCAGCAGGGTCTGGTATTTCGCTAGGGTCCTCACATCACTCATGAGAATGATGTCCGCATCCACCCGCGCGACAATTCGGTCCACCACCTCTTGTGCCGCTGTCCATTCGCCCGCGACTAACAGGCACATCGCTGCAATCCGTATTTTTCTGCCAACTGGCATCAGAAGCTCGATCCTAAGTTGAAAAAGATCTGGAACTTCGGCAGCCGTGTTCCCTGCTGACACAAGGGCACATTATCCTTACAGGGAATCACAAAATACGGCTGGTGCAGCGCATACCCCATATCGATGCGGATTGGCCCTACCGGCGTCGCGTACCGCAATCCGAATCCGACCGTGTTCGAAAAGTAGTTGAGTTCGTTTGTGCAGTTGTATTCGCACAAAGTCGGATTGAATCGCCCCGGCGCCACTCCCGGGTATGCCGGTTTGAAAACTGGTTCCGGCGAAGTCCACCGCAGCGTAATCCGGTTCAGTTGGCTATAAACATTCCCGCCATCATAGAAAAACGCGCCGCCTAGACTTGTGCCAATAATCGGTAGCTTCATCGGGAACCGCAATTCCTGGTTCAAAATCAGCATTGCCTGCCCGCCCACCGGAAAGCCGGTCAGCGCGTCGCGCGGCCCCGCCTGATTCAACGCAAATCCTCGCAAGGATGTGCCGCCGCCGGCATACAACCGTTCTGGTAATGGAATCAATTGCGGCGATGGCGTGCCGGTTTGCGCCGGAAATTGCAATGAGACCGTCGAGGCAAACGGCTCCAGAATCCCCAGCCGGATCGAGCGCGCGAAACTCCAATTTCGCGAGATCTTGTGATACGTCGAATCTTGCAAAAATAATCGCAAGAAACTAGCGCTCGAACCCAGCGCTGTACTGGCCACGCTGAAGTCCGCCGTGTTGAATGAACCCTTGCTCGCATCCGCCGGGTTATCTCGCGTGTCCCGGAACCACGATGTACTGAACTCCGACACCAGCGTCGGCTGGTAGAACAACGGCACCTCTTCCTCCGGCACGTTCAGGTTGCTCAGTGTGACTTTGCGGAACGCGTACCGGAACAGCCAAGACGATCGAGACGTCAAGCGATCCGTCAGCTGCAGGTTCCCCTCATACCTCGTTTGCGTGAATGTATTGATGTCTGTCGACTTCTCCACGTACGCCGTCGCCTGCAAACTCAGGTTGTCTCTGTTAAATGTCTCCGGCGAATCATAAGCCAGCAACGCCCGTCCTTGAATCGTACTTGCGCGCAATTTCAAGCTGAGCGTATCCGCGCGTCCCGTTAAGTTCTGTTTCGAAATCTCAAAAATTCCTCGTGGAGACGCTTCGATCTCTCCTCCGGTTGGGTTCGTGGTGCTTGCCAGCCGCTGCACCTCAAATCCACCCCCGTACGCGATGGTATAGCGCTTTGCCTCTTCCACCAGCACCACCACATCCTTGTCGGGATCTGTACCATTCGGATTCTGGGTATCGATGGTCACGCGATTAAAGATGCCCAGGTTGTACAACCGTTGCTGCGACTCCACAACGTCCCCTTCTCGCAGCGGTTCCCCCGGCACTACCTTCACTTTGCGTTCGATGACGTACCGCCTGGTGTGCTTGTACCCAGTGATCAGTACCCGCCGCACGATCACCTGGCTTCCTTCCTCAATCTTGTAGGTCAGTTCTATTGGTTCTGCACGGGCGATCCGGGAAACGCTGTTCTCGTCAGACAACTGTTCGCCTTTCCCCTTGCTCTCGGCCTTCTTTGCTCCTGGGCCTTCCGTTTCCTTCGATGTGTCCGGCGTTGCGGTCCAGGAAAACGTCGCGTTTGGATATCCCTTGCTGTAGTACAGCGCCAAAATATTGTCTCGGTCCGATCCAATGCTGACTTCCGAATACGGTTGCCCCGGCAACGAACCCACTACTTGTCTGATTTCCTCCTCGGAAACCGCTTTCATCCCCTCCAGCTTCAAACCCGATACCAGCGTCTGCTTGCCTTCGCTGATGTTGAAACGCACCGTAAGTTCGCCAGCCTTATTCTGCTCAATCGTCCCGGCTTTCACCGTCGCCGACAAAAATCCGTTCGCTGCGTACAGGTTCTTCATCGATTGCACATCGGAATCCAAAAGGCGTTGACTGAATCGTGGTTTCACAAACAGCGAGCTGGGAATGATCGAAAGCCGGCTGAGCAGCAACTGCTCGTTGAAATAGCGATTCCCTTCAATCTCGATCCGCAGCTTGTTGTACCGCTGCCCCCGGTCCACCTTATAGGTAATGGTCTCTTCCTCGAGTCTCAAATCGGAGTTCTTGCTGGTTATCGTGCTGTCTGACAACGCATAATCCACTTTGGCGTCGAAATAGCCTTCTCGCTCCATGCGCTCCTGTAAATTCCGTTTGCCCTCTTCCAATAAGTCCGGGTCGACCGAGGCTTCCTGATAGATCGGAATGAGTTTCCGTTGATCGCGCTTTGAGAATTTCGCTCCGTCAACAGCCAGCCTTATCAATGGACCCGCGGTTACATCGAGCGTCAGTGGCAGCGTGTTCGTTGCAGTGTTGTATTCCCCTCGCCGCAGCGACACCCGTTCACTCAAGTGCCCTTTCTTCTCCAGGAATTTGCGGATTCGTCCGACGGCGCTCTGCCCTCTTGCGATGGTCAGTTCCGTTCCCGGCTTTAACCTAAACAGCTTCAGTAGTTCCGAATCGCTGTATTCCGTATCGTTTTGCAGATTCACTGAACTCAGACGTACCCGCGGTCCTGGGCTCACGTACACGATCACATCCATTTGATGGGTCTCGGGGTAAGCTCGCTTTTCGGCCTTGACCTTTGCCAGGTACAATCCATCATCCTGCAGCGCATCCTTCAGCCGCGTCACCGCTTGTTCCAGGTCGGCCACGCGATAAGTTTGCCCCAGCGCCAACTGCATCGCGCCTGCTGCCGATGCTTCCGACGGCGGCGGTTTCAGCCCTTCGATAATCACTTGGTTGAAAAACAGGTTTTCCGTTACGACGAAATCCAACCGGATTCCGCCGGTCACTGGCGTCGCCACCGCCTCAATCGTCGCGTAATCCCCCGTGGAATACAGCGTCCGAATGCTAGCCGCGACATCATCCGGGTTCAGAGGTTCACCCACTTTTTCCGGAAGCTTCGGGATTGTGGCTGACACCGGCTCACCGCTTTTCTTTACCACTCGCACTTCCCGCACCACCGCCAGCTGCGCCGGTTTCGCCGGCTCCTCTGCGGCCTGCTGTCCACACGCGCACCGCCCTCCCAGCGCTACGATCAGGAGCAGTACCACTCGCAAGCCGTTGGCCCAAGCCAAGTTCATTCGTTCCATTAGTCAGACGAAGCGTAGCACACGCGGCGTTGCTTCCTCGGGTGCCTTTAGCGCTATCATGAGAGGGGTTCGCTTTGCTGGGATTTCATTCTACGTGATTCACCCTCTTGACCAAAAATACTCGCGCCAAATGCTCTTTCAGCCTCTCGGCCGTGATGGCCAGGAGCGTCTCTCTACCTCCAGCACGGTCTTGGTTGGCTGCGGTGCCATTGGTGCGGCCGCTGCCAACCTCCTGGTCCGCGCTGGCATTGGACATCTCCGTCTAATTGACCGTGATTTCGTCGAACTCTCGAACCTCCAACGTCAGTCTCTGTTCACAGAATCCGATGCCCGCGAAGCTTTGCCCAAAGCCATTGCCGCTGAGCGCCATCTCCGCTCCATCAATGCCGACGGCCACGTCGAAGGCGTTGTCGCCGACCTCACCCCTCGCAATGCTGCCGACTTGCTCGCCGGCTTTCCTTTAATCCTCGACGGCACCGACAACTTCGAGACCCGCTTCCTCGTCAACGACTTCGCCGTCAAAACCAACACTCCCTGGATCTACGCTGCCGCCGTCGCCAGTTACGGCCTCACCATGACCATTCTGCCCGGCAAAACGCCCTGCCTCGCTTGTCTTCTCGATTCCCCCGCCGGTGCTGGCCTCGAAGAAACCTGCGACACTATCGGCGTGCTTGGCCCGATCGTCAGTCTCATTGCTTCTCTCGAAGTTGCCGAAGCCTTGAAACTCCTCGCCGGACGAGAGTCCGCCCTTCACGGCCGCCTGCTCTCCTGCGATGTCTGGTCCGGTCGGTTTCAATCCGTTCAACCCGAACGCAATCCACAGTGTCGCGTTTGTGTTCAACACCACTTCGCGCACCTCTCCGGCGAAGCTCAACCTCACATCACCATGTGCGGCCGCGATTCCGTCCAGATCCATGAACGCACTCGCGCGCTCGATCTCCAGTCTCTGCAGGTTCGCCTCTCCTCTTTCTTTTCCGATGTTCGCCAAAACGGATTTCTCCTCCGCTTTCGCATCGAACCCTACGAAATGACGGTGTTCTCCGATGGCCGCGCTATCCTCAAAGGGACCAAGGACCCCGCCATCGCGCGTTCGTTGTACGCCAAATATATTGGTGCGTGAAGTTCGCTTTCAGCGAAGGATGCCACTGCGTCCCGGGGGCGTGCGCATGGCCGCACGGTCCAGGTTCTCCCGCAAATTCATTAACGTCAGAAACGTGCTCAACACCCGTGCCTTCAGATCATCGGTCAAGTGCAGCCCGCTGGTCGCTACACGCGCTAACCGCTCGCCATTCTCGGTGATGAAACGCATGATCTCCCGTTGTCGTTCGTGCGGGGTATTGCCCAAAGCCGTCTCCCGTCGCATTTCCGCGCACCCCGCCTCCAACGAAAGCGTAAAGTGCAGAATGCACAGCTTATGTTCGGCCAGGGCGTATGGCACGTCGTGCTTGCACCCGGAGATGTGGCACAGTTCGCTCATGGGCGAGAGTCGCTGATTGTTGATACGTAACATTCCCCGGGCCGAAAAGCCAGCAATCATCTGCGCTTTGCACCCTATTGTGCAAAGCCCCCTTCCCTGTACCTTCGGTCAGACCACCTCCAAGGCGTCCTCCAGGTCCGCAATAATGTCGTGCCAGTCCTCCAGCCCTAGCGACAGCCGGATCCCTCCCGGTTGCAGTCCGCACCGCAGCTTTTCTTCCTCGGGTACCACCGCATGCGTCATCGAAAACGGATTCTCGATCAACGTTTTGATCTGCCCCAGGCTCACTGCCAGCGTGATCGTATACGCCTTTTCCGCCACGTGATCGACGAAGCGTTCCGCCGCTTCCGCAGCCGCCTTGGCACTGCCGTTTTTGCCTTTCAACTCGAAGTACAGCATGCTTCCCGGCGCGAATGTGCCGTCGGCCGTGGCCATCTGCCGTTTGGCTAGTTCGCGTTGCGCAAAGTTCGGCAACCCGGGGTAAATCACACGTCCCACCTTTGGCTGGTGTATTAGAAAATCGGCCACATGCATCGCGCTCTTCTGCTGGTTCACCATTCTCGTTGCCAACGTCGGCAGCCCATACACCAGGATCGGCCAGGCATTCTTCGGCGAAAGCACTCCTCCAAAATCCTTTCGGTACAGCATCAAGTGGTTGAAGTACTCGCTAGCGCCGATCACCGCGCCGCCTGTCTCTGTCCCGAATCCGCCGATATCCTTGGTCAAACTGTGCACCACTAGGTCCACGCCATGCTCTAAGGGGCGCTGGCAATAAGGAGTCGCGAACGTGTTATCCACCACGATGCGAATCTTCTCTGTCTCCGCTCTTCCCGCGTTCAATTCGTCGACGACTTTCCGCACCGCCCGCATATCGATCAATTCCATCGTCGGATTCACTGGCGTCTCGAAATACACGACCCGGCAATGCCTCGTCGCCACCTTTCGCAGTGATTCCACCTTGGTCAAGTCGCAAAAATCCGTAGTTATTTGGTACCGTGGCAGCCAGTTCGTCATCAGGCTGTGCGTACATCCATATAACACCCGGTGCGCCACAATCTGCTCGCCTGTACCCGTCAGAATCCCCAACGCCGCGCTGACCGCTGCCATCCCCGTTGCGAAAGCTACCGCGACTTCCCCGCCTTCTGCGACCGCCAAATTTTCTTCCAGCATTCCACGAGTTGGCTCGTCCAGCCGGTCGTATATATAAATCGGTGCGCGCCGCGATTCCGGCGTGGCAAACTCCACAAATCCTTGCGCCCCGCGGTGCACCGACGACAACCGGTAGGTCGCCGAACTTGTTTGCGGCGGCACCACGTGGTGATCGTAGTCCCACCGTCCAGTGGCAAAACTCCCGTGAATTAGTCTCGTCCGCAAACGGTACTGTTCGTGCGGCTTTTTGAGCGTGCGTTCTTTTTTCATGGCTGGCTCCTTCGGATGATTGGGAACCCGCGAGAGGTGAGTGGCCCCGGCAAACGGGAGAGCGATTCCGTGCGGTACTTCTCCTACAGTTTACTCGCCTGGGCGCTGCTCTGCTGCCAGCTGTGCGCAACTGCGCAAAACATCCAACATTCTTTTTGACCGCCTCACAAAAAAGGATTGTATAAATATACATGCGTTTGTATAATTTCTTTGGACACGAATGAGCGCTACAAAAACATTTCGCCACGGCCAGATTCTTCGCCTGGTTTCCGCCGAGCGCATCTCCAATCAGGAGGACCTTCGCCGCCGCCTTGCGCAACAACGCATGCGCGTCACCCAGGCTACCCTCTCCCGCGATCTCCAGGAACTCAAGCTGGTCAAGACCCGAGACGGCTATCGCGCTCCCAACGCTTCGCCCGAAGAGCCGCCCTCCGCGACAGTTCCCCTTCTCACGCGCGCCCTTCGCGAATTCTTGCTCGATATTCGTCCCGCGGAAAATCTTCTGGTTCTCAAGACTCCGCCCAGTGGTGCGCAGCCCCTGGCCGCTGCGGTCGACGCTGCCAAGTTTTCTGAAATTGCCGGAACGATTGCCGGGGATGACACCGTTCTCATCATCACCCCCAATCGCAAGTCCCGCGAATCCCTCCAAAAGGAAATCGAATCACACGTAAAATGAGGGATTCCCGGAACATCGCCGTTATTGGTGTCACTGGCTATACCGGTTTCGAGTTGGCCACGCTGCTCTTGCGCCATCCGGCCGTGTCCCAGCGCACCTTCTACGTCCGCGAAACCAACGGCTTTCAGTGCCTCTCTCAGCTCTTTCCGCAACTCCGTGCCCGCGGCGAAGCTCCCCTACGTCCGCTCTCGCTCGATGCCATCATTTCGAGTGATGCCGGCACCGCCTTCCTGGCCACGCCCCACGAAGTGTCCGCCGAAATTGCCCCAAAGCTTCTCGACGCCGGCCTTCGCGTCATCGACCTCAGCGGCGCCTTTCGTTTTGCTTCCCCGGAAACTTTCACTTCGTGGTACAAGTTCCCCGCTCCCCACGCTTCTCGGCTCTCCGAAGCGGTTTATGGCATGCCTGAGCTGTACGCCGATCGCATCGCCACCGCAAAGCTCGTTGCCAATCCCGGCTGCTACGCCACCAGCGTCATCCTGGCCTTGCGCCCTCTCGCGCAAGCGGATCTTCTCGCGCCATCGCAAAACGTCATTTGCGACTGCAAATCCGGCGCCACCGGTGCCGGCAAAGATCCTCGTCGCGATCTGCACTTCGTCGAAGTCGACGAGAACTTCCGCGCCTACAATCTTTTCTCGCACCGCCACACTCCCGAAATCGTCGACCATACGGGTCTTCCCGAATCACAAGTCATCTTCACCACCCACTTGCTTCCCGTGGCTCGCGGGATCCTTTCCACCATTTACGTTTCTCTCGCGTCCAAGCAAGCTCCGGACGCCATCGAGAAGCTCTATCGTGAGTTTTTTGCTGGCAAGCCGCTCGTCCGCGTTTGGCCTGCCGGGAAATTCCCTGAGCTGCAGCACGTCACCAACACCAATTTCTGTGACATCGGCTTTGTTCTCGACAAAGATGGCCGGCGCCTCATCCTCATTTCCTGTCTCGACAATCTCGGCAAAGGCGCCGCGGGCCAAGCCATTCAAAATCTCAATCTC